>JAVJQK010000104.1 GCA_040218145.1 Sandaracinaceae bacterium
CGACGCGCACGCGGCGGCGCGGAAGGCCCGGGCCAAGGGCGAGCACGAGGTGGAGTTCCCCGCGGGTACCTACCTGATGAAGGTGCAGCACGGCGCGAACGTGGCTTCCCCGGACAACGAGTCGGTGCTTGCTGCGGACGAGGGCTTCGACAGCCCCAGCGCGCGGCTGCCCTCCGACGCGCTCCGCGCGCTGAGCGAGAAGCTCCGCGGCTACGCCGCCTCGGTGGACCCCGAGCAGCAGGCCGACGCGTTGGGCGCCCGCATCCTCGCCGGCGAGTCGATGTCAGTCACCCGGAAGGAGTCGCCGAGGGTGCAGACGGGCGGCGAGGAGACGACGGCGCGGCTGGTGACGCTACGTGGTGAACACAAGCCCTCTCGCCGGGAGGCGGCTCCCGAGCCTCGCGAGGAGGACCGCGACGTCAGCCCAGCTTCGCCTCGCGACGAACGCGACCCCGGCAAACCTCCGGACGAACCCGGCGACAAGTAGGCTCCGCGCGGCTCGATGACGACTCGAGCCGCGCATCGGTGCGTCCGTCGCAGCCTGCGTCTCGGACAAATCCGCTAGCTGTGAACGCACGCGACGCGATCAGGGTGTGAGGGACGCTGAATCGAGGGAGGCAGGCGGAGATCGGCGCCGAGCTCCTCGCTGATCCGCCGTCGCCGCGGCGGCGGGAGAGGCGGCGCGGGGGAGCACCCGGGACGGAAAGCGCAAAGCGCGGGGCACCTCGGTCTCTTCAGGCGGCTCGAACAGGCCGGGTGGACCGAGCTGCTGCCGCGTCCGTGTCCCGTGGCCGTGCAGGCCGACAGGGCGGCCCGGGACGGCTCCTCCGTGCCCGCACGCCACGCAGCGCGCCGGACGGACCGCCGCCGCCGAGGGCAGGGACTTCGTCCAGGACTTGACGTCGATCGCCGAATGAACGATCCGACCTGTGCTCCGTATCTCCTCGACTGGGTGTCCGGAGCACGGCGGGGGAAGTCGCCAAACTCAGCCCCGCCACCTCTTCGGTCGGCCCTGCGCCGATGCTCTCGCCTCCGCAGCCGGGTCTACCCGGACCCGGCCGCGAAACACGAAAACTCGGCGATGGGCATCGGCGTGGCGCCGGCCTCACTTCCCTCGAGCAGCGTGCGCGAGATCGCGGCCCCGAACCTCAGACTGCGCGCGCGCTAACAGTGGCGAGCGAGGAGACGGAAAGCGCGGAGCGCGGGGGGGCAGGCGGCGCGGGGGGGCAGGCGGCGCGGGGGAGCACCCGGGAGGGAAAGCGCAAAGCGCGGGGCACCAATCACAACGGATCGTCTGTGCTCGAAGAGCCAAATCGTTCGGCCAGAAAGCACATCAAACCCTCTGTCCCGCAGCACTCAAAATGAGGCTCAGGCAATGGATTCTCTGAATCAGTGACCAACAGCATACCCTGTGATTCGCGCACGTAGACGATCTCGCTGGCAACAAACTCGCCACCCCTGAGCCTCCCAAACTTCGGATGCGATACCGATACAGTATCACCGAGAGACCATTCGCGTTTAGCCGCGATGTATCCCGCACGACGGAGCATCTTGATCAACTCATCCCTATCCATGGGTGTCCTCGCCCGACACAGAGCCCGGAGAACCGATCGGCTCCTCACCGTGCGATTATATGTGAGACGAACCGCTCGACCCAATTCTGATTAACAGAGTAGCTTACGGCCGGGCCAGGATCCAGGACTCGCCAAAGCCCCCCGGCCCTCTCAGCGACGACATAGTGACCCGGGAGAAATGGCGCCTGAAGCCTAAACATCATGGGCCCACTCGCGAGGGATGCTTCCTGAATCGCCTGAGCACCGGTTGCGGGGGCACTGACCGAGTACCTTGGTCCGAGGAAACGAATCACGTCAGGATTGCTTAACATTCCCCCTCCCGCCGACTGCATCACTCGTGCCTCCGTGATAGCACCGCCAGTCATCATCTCTATGCAAGCATGTCCACATGTCGTACCGGTCGACTGTGCCACCACCCCCCCGCCACCCGGAACCACTTGAGACGCATCAGGAACCCAGGGCCCACCGCCCGGGACTCGCGCCCCCGCTCGCGGTTCGCTTGGTGATGGCCTGACGGGCAAGGTTAGGATAGCTGCATCCTGAAGATTCGGACCCTCCGTGAACTCACCGTACTCGATTGAGTACCGATCAACCCCGAGGCCTAGACCGTTGTCTTCCAGTCGGGCCGCCAGGTCACGAGGGTCAGCGCGCTCGTAGACTCCAACTGATATTCCCAGCTGTACTCCAAGGGTCTGCGCTGTTCTGTATGCGAGGTTGGCGCCTCCGGCGAGGAAATCGCCCACGCTACTCTCGCTGGCGTGAACTTGCCGATCGCCACTTCGGTACTGCTCGTCCACCATTTCCCTGGCAGCTCTGCGAGAGGGACGCGCAGCCGTCCCGGGTTGCTGGGGTCCGATGGTTGCTGGGTTGGAATCGGGTGGGGCTATTGGCTGATCCAACTCGCCTGGGCGCGCACTCCCGTCGGGTCCGGTTTGGTTTGCAGCATCTCCTTGCGGAACCATCTCTGAGGGGCAACTCTGGCTCACACCGCATTCGAGGCCCAAGGGATCGCGTGCCGCCAGCAGATTTCCGCTGATATAGTGATACGAGTTCAGCGCCTCGCCGCCCCCAGCTGCATGCACATGCAACGGGTCTGGACTCGCCCACCGCCCCAGCCGCGGGATCAGATACCGCTCCCCGAAGTAAACGACCCCGACCTCCTCGTCGGCCTCCTTCCCCGTGAACCCAGTCACCTCCGGCGCCGCCCGCGCCGAGTCGTCGTTCAGGTATGTCTCGCGCGCCCCATTCGGATAGTAAGTAGACACCTCCAGCAGCTCGCCGGAGCGCACGTCGAACACCGCGCCGGTCGTCTGGATGAGGTCCCCGATGGGCACCGCGAGCCGATTCTCGCGGTCGTACCCCGCACCCGCGCCGCCGTGCTTCCACACCATGCGGGCGCCCGCGACGACGTACTGCGTCTCGGTCTCGAGCGTCGTGCTCGCCTCGTACGCGTTCGCCCCGCGCGTCAGCCCGCGCCGCTCGAAGTCGCCCGGGTACGGGTAGAGCGCGATCGCCTCCGGCGTCGAGCCAGACTCCAGCGTCTGCTTGACCGTCCTCGAGTTCGCGCCGTCGTACCGGTAGCGCTGGCGGACCCGCCGCACCCAGGCGATGCCGTCGTAGTCGTAGCGGCGCGCCTCGGCGAGCCGGTTGAGCTCGTCCCAGCGGTAGGCGTAGTGCTGCTCGGTCGCGCACACGCAGTTGCTCCGCAACGCGGCCCGCCGCGCGTCCGAGTCGCCGCCGGGATCCACGCAAGCGCTCGCGCCGTTCGCGCACTGCGCGTGCACGGTCATCCCGACGACATTCCCGCCGACGCCGTAGTCGACCTCGACCCAGCCGTTGCTGCTCCCGGTGACGCCAGCGGTCAGGTTCGACGCAACGTAGAGCGCGCTCGGCCGGCTGCCCGAGGGCTCGCCCGCGCTGTTGCCATTGCCGATCTCGCCGATGGACCGCTCGTAGAAGGCGTCGTCGTTGTCGGTCCAGCTCGTGGTGTTCGCGAGGTAGTCCCAAGACCAGCGGAGCGACTCGACGCGCCCCATGCCCTCGACGTCGACCACGGCCGGCGCGGGGGTCTGCCGCATCGGGTCGACGGTCGGGGCTTCGGCGTAGTTGTCGCGCCAGTCGGTGCCGACGTCGTTCATCGTGCGCGCGCCGTCCGCCTGCGTGTACTCGAAGTCGGCGCCGACCACGCGGTAGAGCGCGTCGTGGCTGATGTACGTGGTCTGCGGCCGGAAGCCGGCCGGCCACTCCGCGCCGTCGCGGTGGTCGACGGTGGCGGTGAGGTTGTTGGCCGCGTCCCAGACGAGCTCCTGGTCGACCACGGTGGTGACCGCCTCCAGCTCCTGGCCCGTGCCGCCCATGCCCGTCGTGTCGCGGGTGGTGCGCATGCGGACCGGGCGGCGGCGCACGTCGTACGTCGTGGTGCTCGTGGTCGGCGTGCGACCGCCCTCGTCGTCGCCGTAGGTGATCGAGCTGACGAGGCCGTCTCGCAGGTAGGCGATGGACTCGACGACCGTGTGCGGCGTGCCATCGACAACGGCCGTCGCCTGCCTCGGCAGGCCCCGGCGGTTGTAGAGCAGCGTCCCCTCGACGAGCGGCGCGGTCTCGGTCGCGTGGTAGTCCGGGTCGAGCGGCAGCGTCATCGACGTCGGCCGGTTGGCGTGGTCGAAGGCCGCCGTGCGCGTGTACGTGTGCGTCACGTCGTACTCGAGCGTGCCCGCCGAGACGGGCTGCTCGGTCTGGACCGGGCGGCCGTCGACGACGGTGATGGTGTTCAGCCCGATCGGCGCGGAGATGAGCGCGAGCTGGCGCGCGGTCCACGTGACGTTGCCGCGGTCGTCGTAGGCGAGCACGGCGCGCTGGGCCCGGTCGCTCACGCCGGTCGCGAGCCCCTGCGTGCCGCTCGCGCCCTGAGGGATGAACCCTGCGCCGCGATCGATGGCCCACTGAGGATACGTGTCGTAGTGGTAGACGACGTCGAGCGTGACCGCCGCGCTCGAATACTCCATCGCCGTCAGGTGGCCGACGCTGTTGTCGCCGTGGGGGTGCTCGGCGGCGGCGGGCTGCGCTTCCGTGCAGCTGACGTACTGCTCGCCGCGCAGGCGGCCGCCGAGGTCGTAGAAGAAGTTCTGGCCGCAGCCGCGCGGATCGCGCACCGCCACGAGGTCGCCGACCTTGTTGAAGCGGTAGCGCCAGGAGTTCGTGGCCTCGCTCGGGTCGGCGCCGTTGTCGCTGTCGGGGTCGTCGCTCGACAGGCGCCGGCCGACGCTGTCGTAGACGAAGGTACGGACCACTTCGTTGGTGCTCGATGTCGACGGCGGACTGGCCGGACGCGTGGCGCCACTCGAGCTGTTGGCGCGGACCAGCGCCTCGACCGCGCCGTCGGGGCGGTAGTAGCTCCAGAGCCGATAGACCTCGCTGTCCCCGGTGTCGGGGTTTCGGTTGCGGAGGATCTGGTCGATCACACGGCCGTGCCCGTCAGTGTACGCGGTGGTGCAGGTGCGGTAGTGCGGACTCGACGGGTCGTTGTCGAGCGGGTCGCAGACGTCGGTCGACAGGGAGTGGTAGCTGGTCCAGGTGACGGCGCCGTCTTCGGTGATCACCCCCTTCGCACGGCCGAACGCGTCGTAGCGGGTCACGGCGTAGGGGATGTCGAGCGGCAGGGCGACGGCGGCGCGGTAGTCGGTGGGCGAGCCGCTGAAGACGTCGGGCTGATAGGTGCGCCGGACGGTGCCCTTCTTGTCGAAGGTGGTGATGCCGCCGCGGATCCATTCGCTCGCGCTGTCGCCCGTGGCGAGCGAGGAGCGCGCGCGGCCGAGGCCGTCGACGTAGGCGATGGAGACGAGCGATTGGCCTTCTTCGCCGAGGGTGCCGTCGCAGTTCAGCTCGGTGGAGGAGACCACCCGGCTGATGGGCTGCGACGCCGGGCTCGACGTGAGCTCGTACTGGATGCGCGTGGTCGGGTCGGTGCAGCTCGGCTGGCTGGTGGGCGGGGTGACGCTGGTGAGCCGGCCCAAGCCGTCATAGGTGACGCTGGTCGAGAGGCTGTTGGGGTCGGTGGAGCTGGTGATCGCGCCGAGGCCGCGGTCCCAGGTGCCGACGTAGGCGAGGCGGGTGACGGTGGAGCCGCTCGTGCGGTCGATCGCGAGGTGCTCGGAGGCGGCGAGCTGCGCGAACTGGGTGTCGTAGACGACGTTGCCGAAGCGCAGGCACGCGGTGGGCGGGTTGGTGGGGTCGGCTTCGGTGCCACCGAGGTCGTGGCCGGCGCAGCTCTGCAGCGCGTTGCCCCACGCGTCGTAGACGGTGGAGGCGACCATGTTCTGGTCGACCTGCGTGAAGCCTTGGGCGCCGCCCTCCGCGGTGGTCTCGCCGCCGAAGCTGAAGCTCGCTGGGCTCGTGACGAACTGCGTGGCGCTCAGGAGGTCGCCCGTGACCGGGTCGTACGTGCTGCTGCCGTCGCCGAAGTTCGGCTCGGTCGTTTCCGTGCCGCGCATGTAGCTGCGCGCGGTGCGCCAGATCCACGCCTCCGGGTTGCGCAGGATCGGCGTCGTGTAGCTGGTGAACGCCTCGTCGATCGCGGCGCCGCTGACAGGATCCACCTCGCCGTACGCGGTCTGCTGCAGCACGTGGCCGAGCGCGTCGACGCTGTCGAAGGTGGTCCTGATGCGCGCCGGGTCGTGACCGTTGCGGATGGGCACGACCAACGACTCGAGAACGCCGTCCGATGTGACGACTCCAGTCGCCGAGAGTCTCTCGCCCTCGATCGCAGCCACCGTCATCGTGCCGGGCGAGCCGAAGTTCGTAGTGTCGTAGCGGAGCTCGTTCGTCTCGTTGACGAAGGCGTAGTAGACGGGGACGCCGTTCAGGCCCGAGTAGAGCAGGCGGTTCGTGATGGTCGCGAACGAGGTGCTCAAAAACACGCCCGCCTCGTCGAAGACCTCCGTGCGGACCTCGCGGCCCTTGAGCGCTTCGAAAGGGTTGTGGGCCAGGCGGTCGTCCGCGATGGAGTGCGGGCGGCGGCCCTGCAGGAAGTGCGTCCGGCTGTAGACGTCGGGGTTGTTCCAGTCGCCGACCGTCACCGCGTCCGCCGCGCCGAAGCCGCGGAACTCTTGCTCGATGCCTTCGTAGTAGCCGTCGTGGTAGGCGAAGCGGCTCTCGGTGACCTGCGCGGTCCGGCCGAGCACGTCGAAGCGGTCGGTGGTGCTCACGCCGCGCACGACGTTGCTGATCACCGGGCTGCCGCTCGCGCGCACCACCCACTGCTCCGAGTCCGCGCCCGTGCACGCCGCGCCGCCGAGGCCGCTGTTGTCGCACAAGCGCTGGTCGGGGCCGTCGGGGCGGTGGGTCCAGGTGAAGCGGTCCACGCCCGATGCGCTCGCGCCCGACGCCTCCTCGAGGTCGGCGAGGTAGTCCTCCGCGCTCGAGCCGTAGGTGATGGTGGTGTCGGCGCCGAGGCCGTTGTCGACCCCGATGAGCAGGCGCGGGCGCTGGCCGCCTGCCGGGTCGATGTACTGCCAGCCGCCGCCCGTGCCCCAGATGATGTCCGTGGTGCTCGAGCCGTCGATGTCTGCGAAGCGGATCCGCGGCGCGAACCCCGGCGCGGCAGGGGTGCCGCGCGCGATGGTGCGGCGCGTCCAGCCCTCGCCCGCGCGGTTGAACCACACGTCCACCTCGCGGAAGCGCACCTGCACGAGGTCGCTCGCGCCGTCCATGTTCACGTCGCTCAGGAACACGTTGTCGAGCTCGGGCGAAAGCTCCGTCGGCGGGCTCGACATCTCGATGTACCGCCCCGCGCCCTCGCCCCGCGCGCAGCTGCGCGAGCCCGTGCCCCATACGCCCTCACCGCGGCCGGGCCAGTAGATCACGCGGCCCCGGCGCATCTGTACGATGTCCTGCAGGCCGTCGCCGTTCATGTCGCCGAGGCGCACCTCGGGGTCGTCGAAGTCGATGGGCGTGCCGCCCTGGAGCAGGCAGCTCTCGTAGGGCACGGTCGACAGCTCGTACTCGGTGCCCGTCCAGCGGTAGCTGCCGAAGCGGCCGTCGCCGCCGGGGAGCCAGCCGAGGTTGAGCCAGGTCTGCATCACCGTGCCCGTGGTGCGCACGATGTCGACGAGGTGATCGTTGTTGACGTCGAGCACCTTGATGTGGCTCGCGTCGCGCCCCAGATCGATGCGCGGGTCGGTGTCGCCCGGCGGCAGCTGCACGCTCGAGTAGACCCAGCGCCACGCCTGGTCGGCCGGAGAGACAGGCTCGGCGCCGTCGGGGCCCGCCTCACGCGCGGGGGACCACCAGCCGTAGGTGCGGTAGCGCGGCATGTGGAGCAGATCGCTCCGCCCGTCGCCGTCGATGTCCATGGGGACGACGTTCGCGTTCGACAGGCTGAGCACCGTCGAGAGGTCGCCGCGCATCGGCACCGTGACCGCGTCGGAGAAGTGCGCCGCCTCGCCGGCCGGGGCCGCGTCGGCCCCCGTGAAGCCGTTGAAGAAGACGCCCACCGCGGGCTCGCCGCTGTCGGTGCGGAAGCGCGCGGGGTCGGTGACGATCAGGTCGGGCAGGCCGTCGCTGTTGACGTCGAACAGATCGCTCCGCCCCTCGTCCACCGAGTGCGGCGGGCTGTTCACCACCGCGCGCATGCTCGCGTCGATGCCGCCGAAGCCGGGGACCGCGTCGCTGCTGGACGGCATCTCCGAGTAGCGGAAGGTCATCGGCGGCAGGGTCTCGCCGACGACCGCGTCGCCCAGGCTCGACTCGGAGACGGTCGGATCGCCGACGCAGATGCCGTTGTCGCACCCGCTCATCCCCTCGTTGGGCCGGCCCTCGACCTGCACTTGGTGCAGCAGGCTGTGGAACGAGTCGGTGCGGTACCGGAGGTGGTAGCGGCGCACCAGCGTGCGGCCGGTCCCGTTCCACGCGGTGACCTCGATGCGCTTGACCCGCCACGCGGTGCCGATGCGCCAGCCGCTGACGTAGCCCGCGAAGACGTCCGCCCGCGTCTCGTAGACGATGTGCACGCGCGACGCGTAGGCGCTGAGCGGCTCGGTGCACTCACGCGTGGCGTCGGGCGTGCCGGCCGCGCAGTCGTTCGGCGAGACGTAGTAGAGGTCGCGCAGGTAGCTGCGGCCGTCGTCCTGGTCGTAGAGGTAGTAGACGGTCGAGCCGTGCGCGTCGCTCATGCGCGTGAGGCTCCAGCGGAAGACGCCGCCGCTCGCGCGCTCAGGGTCCCGCTCGAGCGCGTTCGGCGCGGCGGCGATGGCCTCGGACGGCGCCTCGCCCGTGGGCAGCAGGCCGAAGTCGAAGCGCGTGCCGTCCTTGGACTGCACGATCCAGCGCGTCGAGTCGGGCGAGCGGAAGAACCGCATGAAGCCGCCCTCGACCCGCGCGCGGTACTGCTGCCAGCCGTCGACGTCCGCGTGCACGGCGGGCGCGCTGCCGGCCGCGCTCGCCTCGATGGCGGCCACGGCCGCGGTGTCGACCGGCACGAGCTCTTGACCGCCGTTGTACATGAAGCGGTCTTCTTCTTCGTGCCACGCCGGCTCGTCGATGTAGCGCGGGAGGCCACGGTCGGTCTGGCGGCTGATGAACGGCGCGCCCATGCCCCAGCCGAATCCGACCGGGCCGTTGCCGTTCGTCGAGCCGTAGCTCAGGCCCAGGCTCGGCTGTACGCCTGCGCGACCGGGCGCCACCGCGATGGGCACGCTGAAGGTCGCGGTCCCGCTCGAGAGCACGGGGCTGAAGCTCTCGCCCATGCCTTCGATGGAGCCTTCGGCGTCGGGCAAGCTGATGGCCTGCGGCGTGGCCGCGCTCGCCTCGGTGCCGCCGGGGAGCGAGATCGGCGTGTGCTCAGGATCGGTCTCGGTGGGCGGGGCTTCAGCGGTGGACGGGTCGACGCGGGCGTCGGAGAGCGCGTCGGGGTCGATGCGCTCGTCGACGTCGGGAGAGCGCGTGACCGCCTCGGCGACGTCTTCGGAGATCTGCGTGTCGGCCTCGAAGTAGACCGGCTCGGGCTCGCCGTCCTGGGCGTAGACCAGCGCGGGGGTCCACGCGGTGAGCACCGCGAGGGTGGCCGAGACGAGGCGGGAGACGAAGCGCGCGCGCTTCCTCGGGAGGGGACGAGTGTCGAATCGCACGGCAGCCTCAGTCGACAGGGAGGAGGAAGGCCAGGAAGGAGCGGTAGGCGTCGGTGGTCGTGTCGCCGGCGTCGCTCCAGGCGAACCAGAGACCGCGGGAGGTGCGCAGGAGGGTCACGTCGCCCTCGAGGTCGCCGCTGAGGTAGGGCGTGAGGGTGCTCGTCTCGGGAGGCAGCGTGGACATGCCGACGTGCACCCAGGCGAGGCCGCGGCGGTGGCCGCGCGTCTCGTAGGCCACGGCGTATTCGACGCCAGCGAGGGGGGCGACGCTCGGGGCCATCTCGGAGTACGTCCCGTCGGCGGCGACGGTCTGCTCGACGCTCGGGGCGAGCGGGTCGGCGGAGACGGGGTCGATGACGCGGGTGAGGATGTTGCCGCGGTAGTCGCCCACTCTCGACGTCCAGGCCGCGGCGTACTCACCCGTGTCGAGCGCGGCGACGCTGGCCTCGGAGGCGTTGCTCGCGAGGGCGAAGGGGACCGCGTCTTCGACGGCGCCGAAGCGACGCGCGAGGAGCGCGGGCGGGCCGTACTCGGCGTCGGGCGTCTCCGTCCAGATGACGACGAAGTCGTCGCCCCAGGACGCCAGGGCGGGCTGCGTGGAGGTGGCCTCCGGGTCGGAGACGGGCCACTCGTCTTCCAGAGGGGCGCCAGAGTCCGTGAAGCGGCGCGCTTCGATGAGCGAGCGGCCGAGCGGCCCGTCGAAGCCACCTGCGTCGGTCCAGACGACGATGAAGCCGGTGCTCAGCGCGGCGACGCGCGGCTCGAGCTGCTCGCCGCGGGCGTCTTCGTTGGCGGTGTAGACGGGGCCCAGGCTGCCGTCGGCGGCGACGATGCGATAGGCGATGCCGGAGGCCCCGCCGTCGAGATCGGGATCGGTCCACGCTACCACCCAGCCACCGGAGGCCAGGCCGGCGACGCTGGCCTGGGCGTCCCAGCCGACGCCGGGGAGCGTGGCGACGACCAGGGGCGCGGCGAGCTCCTGCTCCGGGACGCCGGCCGCGGAGTAGGTGCGAGCGAGGAGCTGACGCGTCTCGCCAGCGTCGTGCATGTAGGCGAAGAGGACGTGGTCCCGCCCGTCCCCCGCAGCGCTGGGAGGGAGGCGAGAGGGTGAGTCCGCGGTCAGGTCGTCAGAGGCGACCACCAGGACCTGCGATGCGCACGTCGCCGAGCAGGCATCCGTGCTCAGCGTGTTGCCGTCGTCGCAGGACTCGCGCGCCCATGCCCCGTCGGCCACGAGCTGCCGGTATCCGTCTCCGCAGCCGCGCGTGACGCAGCTCGAGGCGACGCAGAGCTCGTTTCCGAGACCGCCGTCGCAGACCGTGCCGTCACTCCACCCGTGGACCGCGCAGATGTCGCAGCCGTCGAGCGCGAGCTCCTGGTGAACCATCTGGGATTGCCCCCCGAGCCATGGATCCACGCCCCCACTTCCGTCGGTGAAGGCGTACACGCGGCCCGCTCCCGACGCGTCCTGGACGGGCGCGCCGACGACGAGGTCGGGGGACCAATCGCCGTCGATGTCCTGGACGAATCCCGCGCGGCCCAGATCGTCCCAGGGCTCGCTGTTGGTCTTGATCCGTTTGGGGATGTCCGGGACGAGGGAGCCGTTCCCACCCGCGAAGTACAGGTAGTTGTCCCAGCCGCCGCTCTCCGGAACGGAGACGAGGACGAGGTCCTGCAGCCCGTCCATGTCGAAGTCGGCGATGGCGAGCGGGAAGAAGTCGCGGCTTCCTCTCGGGTCGTTGCTCCAGATGGTCGCGCCCGTGCTGACAACCTCGACGACCGAGGCCCCATAGCCACTCGCCACCACGTCGGGGTAGCCGTCGTTGTCGAGGTCTCCGACCGCGAGGCGGAGACCGAAGGCCTCGAGGCCGAGAGACGAGGTGTAGGGCCCGTTGTAGACGCCGTAGTCGAACAGATAGATCTCACCGTTCCCGGGCGCCCCGACGACGAGTCGGTCGGGCTTCCCGATGCCTGTGGGATAGGTGGCGAGGCTCTGCCCGAAGCTCGCGTACTTGTTCACCGGGTAGCCGCCGTCGTCCATGTCGATGCGCGGGCCAGGTGCCATGGACGGGCCGCCAAGGATCGTGAACACGACCCCCGCGCCGGAGTAGCCCAGCAGCTTGTAGTCCGGCGCGCTGATGGCCAGGTCGTCGTCGTCGTCGCCGTCGAAGTCACCCACGGCGAGTGCATGGCCCAGAGGGATGTCGTTCGTCGCACCTGACGGGTCGACCTCCGAGAGGGACACGGTGAAGTAGTTGCCGAGTCCGTCGAGGGAGCCCATCGCGAAGCCGAGGAGGGACTCGGCGCCGGGTCCCGCCGTGTTGAGGGCGATGGCGAGGTCGTCGAAACCGTCGGCGTCGAAGTCTCCCGCCGCAAGGGCGGTCCCGAGGCCCATGTCGACGACGGGAGTGAGCCCTAGATCTTGCGTCTCGAGCCTGCGCCAGGGCTGGTAGCCACGCTCGGTGCCGAGGTAGAGGTAGATGACACCTTCGCCGGTTTCCCAGTGCTTCTCCCCGGGCGCTCCTACGGCCAGATCCGGATACCCATCGGCGTTGAAGTCACCGCCGGCGACAGCGGCGCCGAAGCGGTCGCCGGTCTCGTTTCGGTCGAGGGACCAGGGGCCGCCATCGTTCCACGACCAGCAAGCCGCGCAGTAGTCTGCGTCGGAGTCGGGCACGCATTCGATCGGAGAGGTCCACCCGTCGCTGGGCTGACTGCCCGCAGGCTCGAACCGATGATCGATGGGGGCATCGGCCAGCGGGTGGGGTGGCTCGATGCGACCGTCGGGATACACGACGACACCGCCATCATCCCCTGGCGTGACCGAGGGGAGCGGCTGATCACAGCCGAAACACCCGAGCAGGAGGGCGAACACCGCTGAGATTCGGTGCCACATGTTCAGTTGCTCTCGGCTGGGCGAGACGGAGACCGGCCGGTCGCTGGGCCACGATGCATGCGCATGACTGCGACACCGTGCCCGGTAGCGCGGAGGGCTGTAACTCCAGGAAACTACAGCAGGGCCCGATGGCGCTGGGGCCCAAGGGAAGGCTTGTGCGCCCAGCGAGGCCCAAACCGCCGCTGTGGCAGCACGAGCGAGGCCTCCGCGTGGGATGGCGGAACTTTTCTCGCAGAATCCGCAACCACGGTTTTCCCCAGCCGATGGCTGCCGCCGAGCCGCCCAGCCCGGCTCGTCACGAATTCGGGGTGCAACGTGTGTCTCAATCTGAGAAGATGTCGTCGCACCACGCTGAGAAGAGGAGTTGTCGCGTGACCCGGTCGTCCCATACTCGCCTGCGCGCTTTCGCTGGCCCTGCCATCGGTTTCGAGATGATCCTGCTCTCCCACGATCCGCAGGCGGTGGTCCTGGCCGAGGAGGCTGCCCCGGACGCCGTGCGGGTCTTCACCACCGCCATCCTCGATGCGGTCGAGGTGGAGCTGCAGGTGCACGATGTGGTCTGCGCGGTGGTGGTCGACATGGACCTGGACCGGGTGACACGGCTCACGCTCCTGGAGCGGATCAAATCGCGGTGGGGTCGGCTGCCAGTCCTCGCCATGCTTCGCTCGAGCTCACAAGGCGCGCTCGGCGCGGCGCACGAGATCGCGCACGAGCATCTGTTTCGGCAGGCTGCGCCGGTCGCACAGGTGGAGCAGATGCGTCGCTTCCTGAGGGACGCGCTGGATGCGCGCCTGGAGATGGCCGCTTCCATGCTGCAGCACGCCAGAGAATCGGACTACGAGGGAGTCGTCCTCGACACGTTCGTGGCCCTGTCGATCCTGCAGGTCCGCCGAGAGGAGCTCGGGGCGTTCTTCGAAATCACCGATTCCGGCACCGAGTGGCGGGTGCGCGCGCTCAAGGAGGCGTCGGGCTTCGACCGCTTCCCCCATCTCATCCAGCAGCTCAGCCTGGTCCCGCGGGGAGCCAGCTCGCGTGACCTCATGAACAGCATCGAGGAGCGAGCGGCCCTGCTGTTCCACGGAAAAGACAGACCAGACACGAAACCCGAGGAGGGATGACCCGATGCGGGACGCATGTTCGACAAGCCTCCCGCCAACGGCTCCCCTTTCGTCCTCTCCTTCGCGGTCGACCGCGAGCTCGAGCAGATGCTGCGGCGAGCTTCAGCCCCGCCCGTGGTGTGCGTGCGCGACCTGGCCAGAGGACGGCGAGCGCTGGAGGCACCGAACCCCCTGGCCGCCCTTTTCGTCTGCGTGGAGGACGGGAGAGACACGTCTGTCGAGCTGATCCGGCTCGCGCGAGCGAGGTGGCCTCGAGTCCCGGCGGTCCTCTTCACGAGGCGCCCGGTCAACGGATCGCTCTCGCGGCTGGCCGAAGAGCTCGTCGCCGAGCAGCTCTGCGGTGACGGGGAGGACGAGAGCTTGGTCGCGGAGCTCGCGTCCAGGGGCTCGCGCTTCGTGAGGCTGAGAGAGGCCCAGCTGGGGCTCGCGATGGTGGCGAGCGCCCGAATGCGGCTCACGCGGCGGCAGAGCGAGATCGTGACGCTGCTCTGCCTGGGGGTCGCCCGCAAGGAGATCGCGTGCCGGCTGGGCGTCTCGCACTCCGCGGTCGACCAGCAGCTGCGGAAAATCTTCGCGCGGTTCGGGGAGCCGGACACCACCGCACTCCTGCAGCGGCTCACGAGCATGGTGCTCGAGGAGTCGCTGCAGGGCGCTCGTTGGCTACGCCGGCTGGGCCGGCATCACTCGCAGACGTAGGGTTCGCCCGTCCGAGTGAAGTACCGGTAGTTCCAAAGGACCTGGACATCCTCGACATTCTCGAAGGCCAGCGCTCCGGTCTCCCACAACATCAGACGATAGGTGCCGGTCATGGGACGGCCCCGGAACTCCCGGCGCATGTAGTCGGCGAGAAGCCCCCGGTCCGAGGACGAGAGAGGATTCGTCAGGTAGCGTTCGGCCGCCAGGGCCCTCCCACTCTCAACGCGCCCCTCGAACAGGCGCACCGGGTGCAGCGATCCATCGTGAGTGCGGACGCTGTAGGCCCCCGGGGAGCCCGCGACGTCGCCGGGGGGCATGTGAATCAGCGAGAACGGAACGCTCGCTGTCGAGTAACAGCTCTCGGAGTCTCCACACCTACGCGTGCCAGTCCCGACGACGTTCACCGCGATGTCCCCGGTGCGGTAGTTGTAGTTGCCGAAGGCGAAACCGCCGCCGAACTGGCTACCTCTACCCAGGAGTTGACCCTCATCGAGACTGAATACTACCTCCCTGTAGCACATCTCTGCCGGCTCCTCGCCCTCCCGACAGCGCTCGGAGAAGCCCCCTGAACAGAGCTGAACGCATCCCCGAGTCCATCCCCCTTGGAACTCCCGAGGCGTGCCGATCTCACAGTCTTCGAAGCGCGCCAGTCCGGGGGCGAGCGTGGCTTCGAAGAGCGCCGGGTGGTCAGCCACCCCTGGTGAAGCAGTGTCGATGTCCAGATATGTGGCGTCCTCCAACTGTATACCTGCCACGTCGATCGAGTGGAGTTCATTGGAGGGTACGATCGCCGAGAACACGCCTACGAGCATTGGCGCGTCTGCCTGAGCCGAGGTCACCGTCACGAACCTCATGTGGCGGGTCCAGCCGTCCGACAGCGGGCGGGGTGTCACGTCATGAACCGTCGTGCTGCTCGGCGATGCTGCGTCCACCCGCAAGTCGACCGTCGGGACGTATCCGCCACTCGCCTTCTGGTACCAGGACAGACGGTAGGTCCCCGGCGCGAGGTAGACCTCCTGCGAAAGCGACGCACCGTTCTGATAGTCGCCGACATAGGGTTCCGCAGAGCGCGGAGCAAAAGTCACGGTATGGCCGCGGGGCGGCTGACTCTCGATCCGGCCTACGACCGGCGCGGTCTCGGTGCTTCCTGTCACTGCCCACCGCGGACCTCGCCCCCTCGTAACGGACACGCAGTCTTCAGCAATCGCAGTCGCGCAGTCTCGCACATCCCACGCCGCCCGAGATGCGCCCTCGGTTCCCTCGCCCGGCAACTGCCGCGCAGTGAGGTCATTCGCCACGCCCACAAGGTTCACTGACCGGTCAACGCAGACACCCCGCGCGCGAACGACATCGTCGCGCATGCTCATCACCATGGTGTCTTCGCCGCTCGAGTAAGGAAAATCGAATCGATGACTCTCGACGTACTGCTCCAGGCGACGCACGTAGTCGCCGATGAACATCTGTCGTACGCTATCCTCGTCGATCTCGACGGACGCGTCCCGAATAGCGCCATAGTTGACGCCGGTCGCGTTGCACACGTCACTGGCCCAGGTGTGGGGGGGATCGACCAGCTGAGCACATGTCTCGGTGTCCAGGTCCACGCCAAACCGTTGCTCTACGGACATACGCGCGATCGCCGCTGAACGAACGGCCGCGCGATGCGCAGAACGGTACCGCTGCAAGTTGATATCGTACGCCCGGCGCATGACGGTATTGGTCTGGTAGTGGCGACCGCCGGCATCGGAAGAGGCAAACACGACACGTGCAAGTTGGGACTGAGCCTGGGCCCGGGACTCACTCAGGGTGCTCAAAGAACTACGGAGTCCATCCACCGCGTTAAGGAAGTCGATACGACGAGACTCGATGACGTCAAACACCCCCGTCACAGCGAGCTTGAACTGCTCGAAGCGATTCAACTGGTCCGCCGTCAAATTCTCCACCTGAAGGGTCGTAATAATGCCCTCCAGCACTCGAATCGCCCCAAGAATACCGCAAAGCACGACGCCGACACCCGTGGTAACTTGGGCACCAGTATTTGTCTGCATACACTTATACGTATCCTGCAAGATACCGACAGTGAATCGTAGAAAATGTACCTGCACTTCTCGCTCAAAGATCTGCTGATTTCTCCGCATGATGTCGAGCTCGGCGGAGAGCTGCCGGAGCGCTCCAGCGATATCACTCGGCGCGGTACCCATGGTGCGCAGCTGCTGTCGGATAGACACCATCTGTCGTCCGTACTCGCCAGTCGGGACGTCGGGATCGCGCGAGCGATCGGACGTGGCATCACCGACGTCATCGATTCTTACCGCATCGACTACTTCGCTGGGAACATCCTGGACGATTTGTGCACGCGCGAGCGCGTCGAAACCAATGGCGAGGCGCTCCGCATACCGCCGAACCGAGGCGATGTCGTCCACGGAGTCCACTACCGGCAGCTGATCTTCAGCACCGAGATCCGTCGATGTGCCTGGGGGGGGAGGTTGAAAGCTCGCCACGGTGCACACCAGTTCGAGCGCGTCGAGTAGGTCACGGCGGGTGACATACGGCCCATAGCCAGCCTCCGCTTCTTGAGAGCCGTGGTCCACCGAGAAGGGCGCGAGCAGGTTTAGATGACTCCGACTGTCGCCAACGGCTTCCCACACTGGCGGGCTGAACACCTGGGACATCTCTCGGAATCTGGCTTGATCGTACTCTCTGCCATGTACGACATAGACCGTGTCCCACGAGTCACTTCGGCGCGAGAGCGCGTTCCAGAATAGGCTCCGAGGCCGGCCCTCTGTCCGTACGCCGACGGGGATGAGATCGAAGAACCCGTAGCTTCCCCCTGCGCTCGTGTCGACGGGCATCGAACCCAAGCCCTGCCACAGAGTGCTTCCGATGTACTCGGCACGCACATAGTCGTCCCCATTGAACTTCGTGCCGAAGTTGAGGAACGAAAGCGGCATGGTCGTGTTGGCGCACAGAACGGGCCAACCCGGACATGCACCTTCGCGGCTCTCCACACGGAAGCCGTTTGGGGCGTGCCAGAGCACGGTGCCTTCGGCAAGCCCGATGGGGCCCCAAACGTCGCCGCTCGTTTGTCCATCCACCGGCAAGTATGGCGCCCTGCGGTAGTCTCCCGCATCGGTGGTCCCACGGATCTCGGCCATGTTTCCGCGGTCCCAGGCATCGTAGAAGGTTGGGTACCGGATGTTGTCCATGCCGACCGCGGCCAGGGATGCGAGCGTTGTAGCCGCGCGTGCCATCCGCCAGTTCAAACGCGCTCGATAGAGGGGGCCATTCGTCGGGTCGTCGCAGTTCGCTCTGATGTCGGTCAAGCCCTCTGTCTCGGACGGGGCGTACGCGCCACCGCAAGGCCAGGTGGTGGTCTCGGGGCCGCCGCTGAGCGTTCCCGTGCCGCCGAGGATGGTCCCGTTGCTGTTTCGAAGGCGAGATCCGTCCAGGGTAAAGTAGCTGAAGTCGCCCGGCTCGCCCGTCCAGCCGATCCGTCCTGCCCAGTACTGGATGTTGGCGAAGTTCCAGAAGTGAGAGTGCTCGTTCTCGCCCCGAAGCCGATCCCAGTAGGCCGAGCCTTCCTCGTGGTTTCGCCCGCTCGTGCGCGCGGCGTTGACGGCGTCGCACATGGATTCGATCGACTGCACGGGCGGAACCGTCGCGCCCGGGGGCGGGCTCCCGCCGGGAGCAACCGATCCTACGATACCGAGCACCTCACCAATGTCGGTTGGCTCTCCCATGCCGGCGAGTTGGGCGTTGGTAATCTGGACGACCTCGACCGCGCCGTGCAGCATGGCGTCCCAGTCTGCGGGCGGCTGGCACTCGGTGCCCGCCTGCTTGATACGGGGACAAGGCTCCTGGGAGTAGGCGCATAGACGGTGCGGCTCATTCACGGGTCGCCAGGCGCACAGCGTGTCTCGACCCAGGGCTACCGCTTCGACGATCGCGCCTGCGTCTCCGACGCCGAGACACTCCTCGAGGGCCTCTCGCTGGCTCGTTCCGGGGGCTCCGAGGAGATCTTGCGCCACGCATTGGGTGCCCATGCACTCATAGCCATCAGCACAGGTGAAATCGGCGAGGGGCTCATTGCAGCCCGTTGGATGGATGAGGTCCTGAAGGCTGCCGTCGGCACCGATGAGCCCGTCCAAGTTCACGTGCACGCCGCACAGGGTCTGCAACTCATCGACGGCGAGCTGCGCTTGCTCGTCCATTTGAAGCCCAGACGTGATCAGGCGTTGACCCAGGTCATCGGCGTGCGCCGCGGTCGAGGCCGCCACGCGAAGATGGTGCTGCCATGAGTCCTCGTAGAGGTCCCCGTCATCGATGATCTCGTCCTCGAGAGGTAGGCGGTCGGGCAGACCGCTACAAGCATGGCCGGGTGCAGCATCCTCTGCGATCTCGAGGTCGTGACCCGCCGCGGCTACCGAAAGGTAGTCGTACGGTACGGTCGTGCACTTCCCGGCGTTCCCCGCGAGTCCTGTGGCAGGGATACCAGCGATGGCCTCGTAGGCTCCGGGCCCCTGAAAGCCGCCACGGGTTCGTACGACATAGAGGGTGGCCGGGCTTGTACCGACAGGTAGTGGAGTGCTCCACTGCACCGCACGCCGACGCGACGTGCGAGCTCCAGAAACCGTTTGGTAGCCAACCAAGGGCGCCTGACCGCTCACAGTACACGCCTGCCCCCCGAGACTCCCGTCGACGGCGCATCTGAGCTGGTCCAGGCCTGTGAGGAGGAGGTACTCCTGTCCGTCCATGGTCGGCGCCAGGTCGGTGCCGAAGAGCCGGACACGCAGATTGCTACCATCCACGCAGACCTCGGCATCGACGGCCTTGCGCGCCCTGGCCATGGTCGCGATGGTCGCGAGCGTTCGTCTGACTGCTCCAGCCTCCTCCGGGTCTCCTGTCGGGCTGAGGTGGTTGTCTTCTCTCGACATGGCCTCCGCCGCGACGGCATTGACGTAGCCGAAGAGATATGCGCGCTCGGGGCGTAGAATGGGCAGGGTTGGGGAGTCGGGTCCAGAGAAGGTCTGGGACTCGTGCCAGAGCGTCGCAGCTCGGGCCCCCGTGATGTAGTGCATGGGGGGTGGAGGACGCGGAGGGGTCATCGTCGTGGAGTCGTATCCGGACACCGTCTGGGGCGTGCCATCCGCCATCGGCGGGGCTGGCAAGTCGCCGGTGAGAATCCCCGTGGGCCGCGCGAAGATGATGGCTTCGTGGCGCATCCACTCCCGTGCGCGTCGGAGGGCCGTGGTGCTCACACCCAGTCCATCCGCGAACGAGCTTGCGTCCGTGCCGGCGAACAGCTCGATGCCCCGCCGAGCTTCCGTCCGGGTTACTGCGGTCGAGGCCAGGTCGTCGAGGTCAACCGTCGGGTTCATGATATCGGTCAACGGAACCCCAGACCGACGTAGCGCGCCGAGCGCGACTTCACAGTTGTTCCGACAGGGCGGCTGAGCGCCAATCCCCTCCGCTTCGAGCGTAGTGGCCCCAGAAGAGGCTGTGCGGTAGGGCAGCGACGGGTCGTCTTCGTAGTCGCCAGCCACGAAGGTCCATGTGGGTGCGGCGACGGCCCCATAGACGACTCCGCCGGCGTGCGACTGGGCGGCTACGAGACGGGAGAGATTGTCGTCGAACCAGCTGAGCCGGGCGGCGCGTCCGAGGTCCGAGATCCCCGTGCGATCTCGGTCGGCGACTCCGAGCGCTCCCTGCGCACCGGCTTCAGCAGCCAGTTCCCCTACATGGAGGGCTTCGGCGAGAGTCGAGGCCAATAGATCGTTGGGATTGCTCAGCTTTGCGAGGGGCGGACCGAATGGGGAGTCGACCGGGTCCACTCCCTCGCCGCAGCTGCTGAGCAGGCCGTCCCCCGCCCAGAAGACAGCACGGGCAGCGGCGACCTGGGCCGCTTGCTCGCTAGCGACACGAGACTCGGCGTCCTGCGAAGGCAGGGCGTAGGCGGCGTCTCGGCTCGAGTTGACGAGCGTAACCTGCGCCTCCGCCTGGGCGATCTCGCGGAATGTCAGCGCACGGCAGAGCTCGAGCTGCGACAAGCACACTGCCCTGCCGCAGCCATCTGGAGGCGGCGAGTCGCACGGATTCGATGCCGGGGGAGGAGAGATCTCCGCGTCGAGCATCGCCTTGCAGTGCGTCTCAATGTAGCCGCCGACCTGATCGACCGAGACCTGCGAGCGCGCTCCCGATGAATCCACTACCACGATGTTCATTCGAGAGAGCCGCCGTTCGGAGGCGTCCTCGTCCTCGAGCAAGCTGGCGCTCGGGAGCGAACAGGAAGCCGCAAAGGCGCAGAGTGCCATGCAGGTCGCAGAGTACATCCGCTCGGTCGTCATCTCGTTCCTTCTCCATTGCCAGCGTCTGGCTCATTCGACTTCGCGTACGCACCGCACACCGAGAGCGGTGTAGCTGTCGAGCGGGCCGTTGCGCCGCGCTAGCGGGTACATTCGCGAAGTAATGTTGCCCCGCGCCACGCGCTGAGGCAGATGTGTGTCGGCAGGGCCGCAGAGTGGGTCGCTGAGGTTTGCTCGGTACCAACTCTCGTCGCAGTTCGAGAGGTCGGCCGTCCACTCACGCGTGGCAGTTCCCTGAAGGAAAGTCCCAAAGTAGGACTCGGTGCCAGGCAGGGCGTCGAAGTCGAACTCGACCATGTCCGTCCCGTCGTACTCCGGAGGCCGCGTCCAACCGCAGGACATCGTGTACGGGACTCGCGCGCAGTCCCAGGTGTCGCCCCAGAGGAACTCGTTCGTCCTCGGAGACGGCCCGCGGGCGGCTTTCATCCACTCCGCCTCGGTGGGCAGACGTCGCCCGTCCCATGCGCAGAAGGCATTGGCGCGGGCGAAGTCGATACCTTGCGCGGGCCGGTCGAGGAGTGTGTGGTCGGGGTTTCGGGTCATCGCGTCGGGGGCCGCACACGCTCCGGCCGCGACGCACTGATCGTAGCGGCGGTAGGTCACGGGATAGGCGTCGATGTAGAACGCCGAGATGTAGACCTCGAGGGGCTCTATCGAGTTGGAGGCGGTCGGTGAACCACGAATGAAGTTGCCAGCCGGGACGCACACCTCACGCTCCCATTCCGGCGAAGTACGCAGGGGAATGGAGCCGCCACACGGGTCGACACAGTCTCCAGCAGGCTGCCACTGGCACGCGTCGTCGCAGGTCTCCGGTCGCTCGGCCCCCTCCGCGCACGACTCCTCGCTGACACGCTCTGACAGCGGTTCACAGACTCCTGCCGGGCGCGTCTCCTCCCAGTCGCTCCAGGCGCAGCCGTCGAGGCAGATGCGCTGCTCTTGCTGGCAGAGCGCGCCGTCGCGGGTCTCGACCTCGCCGACCTCGCACTCGCCTTGGCCGAGGCACTCGCTGGTGGCCATCCAGACGCCGGGGTCCTCGCAGGACTGGGACTCCATGCCGCAGAAGCCGCAGTCCGCCGTGCGACGCTCGCCGGTCTCGCACTCGGGGGCGAGGCCGGAGTCGGGCGGCGGGACCTCGGAGTCGAGCACGGGGGGTTCCGCGTCGCGCGGGACGTCGGTGCCGGCGTCGTCGGGCTCGGCGGGGCCGGAGCAGCCGAGGGCGAGCATGAGAGTTGCGATCACGGAGATCGCGCCAGGTACACGATGCTTGTGGGTGGGGAGCTTGTTCATGGGCGGCATCCTAGACGGCGGAAGACGCACAGCCCAGCCAGAGTGAGGAAGAGAGCGAATGGCGCGCTCGATGAGCCCCGGCCGAGAGTGACGCTGCAGCTAGCGGCGCTCCCGATGGGGCCGCACACGTGCAAGCTCTGGCCCTCGACCGGGATGCACGCCGTGCCGCTCGGGCACTCCGCGCTGGCCTCGCACTGGCGCGTGCAGATGCCGCCTGCGGGCGAGCTCGAGTCGGCGATGCAGTAGGTGGTGAGGCAGTCCGAGCGCACGGCGCAAGCGGCGCCGAAGCTGCTGTCCGCCTGGCACGCGCCGTCGAGGCAGACCTCGCCCTCGAAGCACTCTGCGGTCTGGGTGCACTCGGCGGGCAGCGGAGCGCGCTCGGCGTAGAGGGCGCAGATGCCGTCTTGGTCATCGGCCGCGAGCGAGATGCCTCCGCCCTCGCCGTAGATGGGGTGCATGACGATGCCGCGGTGGGCGTCGCTGCACTCGAGCGCGGGCTGGGAGGGCTCGCAGTTGTGGGCCAGGCCGAGCACGTGGCCCAGCTCGTGGACGAGCACGACGCGCACATCCCGCTCGCTCCGGCGGCGAGCCTCGCCGTGCGGCTTCCAGCTCATGGTGCCGTTCAGGTGGATGGTGGCGCTGACGAGGCGGGTGCCGCCCTCCGGGGCGCTCTGGAGCACGACGTCGGTGGTGGCGGCCGCGTCGGCGTCGAAGCCCGCCTCGGCCCAGGCGGGCTCGAAGCGCACGCGGACCTCGGGGACAGCGGCGCGATGGTCGACGACGAGCAGGTCGACGGCGAGCAGGTCGACGGCGAGCAGCGGGCCCCCGCAGGCGACGTGGTTCCAGACCTCCGCCGCGTGCTCGAGCTCGACCGCCACCGTCTGCCGGAGCGGAGCCGCGAAGGAGGCCTCGTCCAGCGCGACGCGCGGGGTGGCCTCCCAGGCGATGGGGTCCGCCGTGCCCTCGACGTCGGCGAGGGTTCGGTACGCCGCGGCGGGGCCCGCCCACAGAGTGAAGGCGGCCGCGAGGGCGCTGGACAGGACAAGACGCGTGCGTGGAAGCGGCACGACGCCACCCTGCCGTGGGGCGGTGGCCCGAGTAACTCCAGGAAACTACAGCAAGGCTCATTCGATCGAGGCCGAGCGGGTGGGGATCCCGCTGGGAGCGGCCTCAGGGCTGGTATGCGCGAGCCGCTGTGCCCGGGTTTTCAGCCGACGAGGGGACTCAGGTTTTCCTCGGTCACAGATCGGAGCTCGCGGTCGGCGGGGCTCATCTGAGGTTAACCCTGGGCGAAGCGCGCGGGGCGCGGTCGGCTTCAGAGCAGCCGCGACCACAGGGGATGCGTGAGCCGCGCCGTCAGGAAGACCGCCGAGGCTCGCAGCTTCTTCTTGCCCCACAGGAACCGAAGCTGCCCCTCCAGGAAGGCGGGGCTCAGGAACGCGTCCGCGAGCTGACGGGACTCCTCGGCGTTGACGCGCTCGAGCTCCTCGCGGGTGGCGTCGCCGCGGTAGGTTCGCTCGGCGCCGTCCTCGACCCAGCCTCGGGCGATGCGCTGGGCTTCGGCCATGAGCTCTTCGTGCGGGACGACCCACTGGACGAGGCCGATCTCGAGGGCCTCGGCGGCGGTCGGCTTCCACGCCTCGGGGCCGAGCATGCGCGCTGCGGCTTCGGCTCCCAGAAGGCGCGGGAACATGACGCTCGAGCAGCCCTCGGGCGTGATGCCGAGGGTCGCGAACGGGGTGGAGAAGGTGGCGCGCTCGGACGCGATGATGGCGTCGCAGAGGGTCGCGGAGGTCACGCACGCGCCGATGGCGGGGCCGTTGGCGGCGATGAGGATCGGCTTGGGGAAGCGGATGAAGGTCTCGAAGAGCGCCTGGTTGTGCTCGACGATGAAGGCGTGGAGCTTCGCGGGGTGCATCGGGCGGATGGTCGCGCCCAGGTTCACGCCCGCGCAGTAGTAGGGGTCGGCGCCGGTCAGGATCACGGCGCGCGTGGCGTCGTCTTCGCCCGCCTGCTTCAGCGCGTCCGTGACGGCGGCGAGCATCTTCTGCGTCCAGCCGTTGAGCTTGGACGGGTTGTTCATGGTCAGCGTGGTGACCCCGTCGGTGGTCTCCCGCAGCACGAGCTTCGTCATCCGGGAAGCCTAGCTCGCTCGCCGACGTGTGCCCGCCGAGCGCCACGCCCTCTCAGAGCTCGAAGCAGAACACGTGGAACATGTCGTCGCAGCTCAGCGTGCCGCCGTCCGTCCAGTCGTCCGTGCCCAGGGTGCCGCCCACGGTCGCGACGAAGGCCGCGCCGTTCTCCGTCCAGCCCTCGCAGGTGTCGTCGGCGGCGGTTCCCCCCAGCAGGGTGCCGGTCCAGACGATGCCGTCGACGACCGTCGAGCCATCCTCCGCGATGTTGATCGGGACCGACGGCACGGTGCCGAGCTGGGCCCGGTTCGCGAACGCCTGCTCGCCGGTCACGAGCTCCCACGGGCCGTCCGAGGAGATCTCGTCGAGGGCGTCCCGGGTCCCGGTAGAGCTGCGGAAGGACAGCCACGGCACCCACGTCCCGCCGAGCCCCGCTGCGTCCGCCGCGTTCTGGCACGCGGTGGGCGCGGCGGTGGCGCGGTACCGCAGACGGCTGACGAACACACGCAGCGGACCCGGCGGACCCGCGTCCAGTCCTCCGTCGGCGTCCACGCCGGCGTCGTCGCCGGGTCCCGCATCACCGGGCGGCGTGCCCGCGTCCTCGTCGGCCTCACACATGCAGGCCCCGAAGGCTCCGCTCGAGTCGCAGACCTGCGCGCCGGTGCGTCCGTCGGTGCACGTGCAGGCCGCGCTGACTCCGGGCGTGCAGCCAGCCGTGGGGGCCTCGTCACAGGCGGTCACCAGCAGCGCGAGGCACACCGCGACGCGGTGAAGGTGAATGGGCATCCGTTCTTGGTCGCACGAGTCTCCACGCCCGCGCAAGCACCGCGGGGTGCGCGAGAGCGCTGGCCGGAGCCACTCCACAGGGAGGCACGCCAGCTCGGGGGCAGGTCGACCTCGACTGTGTGGCGTGCGATCCTCGACCGATGAGCGACGAGGCGACGCACCCCTCTCCCCACGATGCGCTGTTCAAGCGGGTCTTCGCCGACGTCGCGCGCGGAGGGGCGCTGCTCCGGGCCCTCCTTCCATCGGAGCTCGCCGCGGCGGTCGAATGGTCGACGCTCGAGCTTCGACCGGGCGAGAGCGTCGGCGCCGACCTCCGAGGGTTGGCGAGCGACCTCGTCTTCTCGGCGCGCGCCGACGGGCACGCGGTGCACTTCCATGTCCTGATGGAGCACCAGAGCACGGCGGACCCTCGCATGCCGTTCCGGATCACCGAGTACGTGGTGCGACTCTGGCAAGGACAGAGCCAGCCGGTCGATGGTCGCCTGGAGCTGCCACTGATCGTGCCCATCGTCGTGTATCACGGCGCGCGGCCCTGGAAGGCACCGCTGGACGTGGGCGAAGCGATCATGATGAGCGAGGCGCTCGCGTCGAGCGCTGGGTCGCTCGTGCCGCGGCTGCGCTACCTGCTGGATGACCTGACGCAGCTGGACGCCGACGGGCTCCGCGCCCGCGGGTTGCCCGCCTTCGCCACGCTCGCCCTGTGGGCCCTGCGGAGCGCGTTCGATCGGGGCTTCATCTCGACCGCCGCCAACCTCTCCGGGCTGTTCGACGAGGTCGTCACGGCGGATGACGGTGGGCAGGCGCTGGCCAGCCTCTTCGGCTATCTTTTCATCATCAGCCGCCCGGACGAGGACCTCGTCTCGGAGGTCCTGGGCCACGTGAGCCCTCGGGTGCGGGAGGAAGTCATGGAGCTCGAGGAGATGCTCGCCGCCAAGAAGCTGGAGCAGGGACGCGCGGAGGGTCGCGCGGAGGGTCGCGCGCAGCGGGGCGCCGAGCTGGTGATGAAGCTGCTGCGGCTCAAGTTCGGCGCCATCGACGCGGGGACTGAAGAGCGCGTCCGCGCCGGCTCGGACGCCGACCTCGATCGCTGGGCCGAGCGCGTGCTGACCGCGCGCCAGCTCCAGGACGTGTTCGCGTAGCCTGGGACACGTGAGGGCGTGCGGATCTCCCTCCCCTGCCCCGCGTGCGGATATGGCTCGCGCTTCCTCGTGGTCGAGGGGAAGGTGCGGGCGCGGTGCGTGCGGTGCGGGGTGATGTTCGAGCCGCGGTGCGAGGCGTGCGGCGCGCGGCCGGGGAGCGAGGCGCTGACGGGGCTGGCGGACCCGGCGTGCGAGGGGTGCGGCGCGGGGCTGGCGCTCGTGGCGGGGCCGGTGGTCACGCCGTTCGATGACGCGGAGGAGGCGACGGCGGACGTGGGATGGGGCGCGCTGGCGCTCGATCTGCGGTACGAGGGCGCGCCGTATCGGGACGCGCGGCCGAGCGGGGTGTCGCTCCGGGCGCCGCGCGCGCGTGTGAGTCAGCGGGTGGGGGCGTGGGCGGTGCTGTCGACGCCCGCGATGGTGGCGGCGCCGCTCGGGCAGCTGCTGTTCGCGGGGATCTGGGCCGGGCTCGCCGGGCTGTTCGTCGCCACGGTGTCGATGACGCGTGAGCTCGTGGTGACGCCGCACGAGATCCGGGCGACGCTGCACGGGGTCCGCTCGCGCACGACCACGCTCGAGGCGGGGCAGGTCCGCGAGGTGTGGTGGGCGGGGCGCGGCGGGGACTGCTCGACGTGGGCGCGCACGGACGGGGGGCCGGTGCTCCTGTTCGACGGGCTGACGCCCGCGCAGGCGCGCGCGCTCACGGCGCACGTCGGGGTGGTGATCGGTCTGGACGTGGACGACCGGCGCGAATAGAAGCGCGGGGTGTTCTTGACGCTCTCCGCGGCCTCGCTGGCCTATGTCGGCGCGGCGGCCTGGCTCGATCGCCGCGGGCGACGGCCGGTGCCGCCCGAGCCGTTCGACGCGATCGTGGTGCTCGGGTGCCGGGTGATGCCGGGCGGGCGGCCGAGCGGGTCGCTCGAGGCGCGCGCGGTGCGGGCGGCGGAGCTCTGGCTGGCGGGCGCGGCGCCGTGGCTGGTCACGACGGGCGGGGTCGGTGACAACGCGCCGAGCGAGGCGCGGGTGGCGGCGGACGTGGCCATCGCGCTCGGGGTGGACCCGGACGCGATCGTGCTCGAGGACCGCTCGACGACGACGGAGGAAAACGCGCGAGAGGCGCGGGTGGCGCTGCGCGCGGAGGCCTCGCGGGTGCTGGTGGTCACGGACGGCTATCACACGTTCCGCGCCGAGCGCGTGTTCCGGCGGCACTTCGAGGAGGTGCACGCGGTGGGCACGGTGGCGCCGACGCGAGCGAGGGTGCGAGGCGCGCTGCGCGAGGTCACGGCGGTGGCCGCGTACTTCGCGCAGCGAAAGCTCTAGACGATCAGCGCGACGAGGCTGATCACGATCGGCACGACGAGGATGGCGCCGAGCACGATCCACGAGGCGGGCCGGGCGAAGTTGAGGGTCTGCCCGATGCCGAGGCGCTTGGGCACGAAGACGGCGGGGTCCTCGGGCGCGTAGTAGACGACGCCGCCGAGCTTCCATCCGTCGGGGCGCGTGCCGAGCACCTCGGTGCCCGCGAGCGCCTGGATCTGGTCCTTCACCGCGACGAGGCGGCGGAGGTAGACGACGAGGGGCGCGACGGTGCCGACGGCCATGAGGCCGAGGGCGATGGCGATGGACGGGCCGACGACGTCGCCCCAGCCGGGGAGGCCGGAGAGCGCGAGGCCGATCCAGATCACCACCATGGAGAGGTTGATGGACGTCATGATCCACTCGGTCATGCGCACCATGAGGGTGCGCCGCTCGAGCTGGAGCGCGGCGTACGCCTCGGCGCTCTGCTCGGGGGAGGCCCAGCGCTCCTTCGCGACGCCGTACGCGATGCCCCAGAGGAGCAGCACGTCGAAGGCGATGAAGGCCGGCATCATCCAGAGCTCCGAGGGCGAGCCGTAGCGGTCGATGTGCCCCGCGGCGTCCCAGTGGACGGGGATGGAGGCGGGGAGCTGGCCGAGGAGCCAGACGAAGACGGCGCTCGGCACGATCAGCATCAGCACGTTGGCGAGCTGGAGCGGGATCGAGATGTAGTCGCGGGTCCGCGGCGGGTCCTCGAGAGAGACGACGTAGCGGGCGGGGATGGGCTCGGCGGCGCGGCTGCGGATGGCACCCCACATCTCGAGGAGCAGCCAGGCCGTGGAGACGAGGGGGCAGATCACGCCCGCGATGACGCGGACGGCGTCGGGCGCGGGGGAGAAGGCGAGGACCACGCCGAGGGTGGTGACGAGGGCGTTGGCGAGGCGCAGGCGCAGGGCGCGGCGGTCGTCGTCGGCGGTGCGCGGGCGGCCGAGGCTCATCAGGAAGAGCCGACGCGGGTGGGCGTGGCGCGCGAGCCACTCGACGATCAGGCCGGTGAGCGCGATCGAGATGGCCAACGAGCAGGTCGCAATCCACGTGTTCATGATGTCTTCCCTCCGTCCTCCTCCCCGTAGAAGCGCGCGAGCGCGCGCTCGAACATGCGCCGAGCGTCGTCCGGGGCGACGCCGCTCAGCCTCAAGCGCCCCACCAGATCGTGGAGTCGTCGCTCGAGCGCAGGATCCAGGGCGTCGTCCTCCGGCGGCGTCTTCACGCGCGCCGGCGCGCCCTGCTTGAGCTCCACCACGCGCTCGTCCGCGAGCACCCGGTAGGCCTTGGCCACCGTGTTCAGGTTCACGCCCAGCATCCCCCCCAGCTTCCGAACGCTCGGGAGCGGGTCGCCATCCGACAAGACGTCGCGCGCGATCAAGGCGCGCACTCCGTCCGCGATCTGGCGGTAGAGGGGGACGGCACTGTCGAGGTCGATGGCGATCGACGGCGCCTTGCCGGGCCCGCGATAGGGTCCCGTGCTCATTCGGTGTCTCCAGCGACTGTACGCTGTACGCATACAGTAGACACTCGCGGGGGCGGCGCAAGGGGATCGGCGGCGATTCGCGCGGGCCGCTGTAGGTGCCGCAAACCTGACTGTCAACAAGTCAACAAGTAAACACCGTCCCTGGGGGGGCAGGCTCGACGGAAAGACGAGAGCCGCCCGGCGCGTGCCGGACGGCTCCATCGAGGAACGGGGAGGTGGCTCAGCGGCAGACGAGGAGGCTGAACTCGACGCGGCGGTTCATGTTGCGGCTGAGCTCTTCGCGCTGCTGGCGGTTGCACTGCTCGTTGGCGCGCGGCATCTGGGAGCCGAAGCCGACGGTGGTGATGCGCTCGCGCGGGACGCCCATGACGACGAGCTCGTTGGCGACGGTGACGGCGCGCTGCTGGCTGAGCGCCATGTTGTTGGCCTCGTTGCCGCAGTGGTCGGTGTGGCCCTCGACGCGGACGGCCGAGATGTCCTGGCGGGCCTGCGCGCTGATGACCATCTCCTGGAGCACGGCGCGGTTCTGGGCGTCGATGATGGCGCCACCGCTCGGGAAGTTGATGATGAGGGGCATGTGGACCCACTCCTCGACGCAGTTGGCGGGCACGGTGGTGGCCGCGTAGCCGCCCTGCGAGGTGGGGACCGGGGTGGGGGCGACGGAGCCGCCCGCGGTGGCGCTCACGCCCGCTCCGGCGGTGCCGACGGGGGTGTCGACGCTGGCGTTGGCGTCCGCGCTCACGGTGCCGTCGCTGTTGACGCTCGCACCCGCGTTCGCTTGTCCGCCCCCACAGGCGGTCGCGAGCGTGAGGGCGCCGATGGAAAGGGCACGCAGAATGCTGTTCATCGAATCTCTCCCGAATCTTGGGGGACGACCTCGGCCAAACGAAGACGTACCGAACGGGGGACCGATGGTCGTCCCTACTCACGCGCGCTGCGCGCGGCCCCCCGAAGCTCGATCGCAGGGTGTACCCGAGATCGGGCCCCGGAGGCAAGACACGATGCGCGCCTCAATTCGCGGCGGGGTCCTCGGCGAGGCGGCGCAAGTTCTCTCGCTCTTCGAGCACCTGCTGTGGGTGGCGCGCCGACTCGGTGCAGTGACCGGTGGCGTAGGCGCCGAGGCCGGAGACGAGCGAGCCGCACTCCTCGATGGCGCGCGCGAGGGTCTCCGCGCCGCGCTCGAGCACGGGGCCCTGGCACGCGTCGAGCTCGGACTGGCACTGCGCGCGGTAGGCGGCGTCGCGCACGTAGCGCATGTCGCGGCCCGCGCCCCGGGGGTGGAGCTGCACGATGCCCGCCTCGCCGCGCCTCCCGAGGGCCGACGGGTCGAGCCCGGACTCGCGCCAGGCGAGCGCGGCGAGCAAGAAGGGGTCGAGGTGGTGGCGGCGCGCGGTCTCGTCGATGAGCTGCGCGAAGCGCGCGATGCGGGCCGCGCAATCGACGGGGCCCTCGCGGCATCGGCGGGTGAGGACGCGGCTTCCGTCGGGGCGCGTCCAGACGGTCATGCGCGCTTCGAAGGCGCGCGCGAGGGCGGCGGCGCCGTCCGACGGGGGAGGCGGCGAGGTCGGCGCTTCGGGCGGGCGCGCGGTTGGCTCGGTGTCGGGCGGGGTGGTCGACGCGGCGGGCGAGGCCGCTCGCGGCGGGGCGCCCGCGCAGCCGATCAGCAGCGCCGCGGAGAGTGCGAGGCGCCTCACGGCGTCGGCAGGCAGAAGCCGTTCGTGCCCATGTCCATGAGCTCGGTGCAGGTCTCGCCGGTGTCACAGGCGGAGCCGTCTTCGGTGTCGCAGGCGCGGTAGCAGGACTGGTCGCCCGAGAGCTCCACGCAGATCGCGCCGCGCACGCACTGGAGCGGTCCCTCGCACGGGTCGCCGACGGCGGTGCTGCCGCCGAGGTAGCAGAAGCCGAGGTTCGGATCGCGCGCCGGCCCGCCCGCGAGCGGCGGGGTGCAGACCTCTCCGCCCGGGCAGAGGCGCACCATCGTGCGGTCGCAGTCCGCCATGCAGACGGGGCTGATCTCCGCGCCCTGGTGCTCGACGCAGCTGAGGCCCAGCTCGCAGTCGGCGGAGTCCACGCACATCTCTCCCGTCATCGCGGGCGTGCTGCTGCAAGCGGCGAGCAGGGGAAGGGAAGCAATCGCCAAAGCCAAACGAATACGAGACACGGTGACCTCCTGGCCCGAATACAGCGCATCGCCGTCGGCCCGTCGAGTTTCCGGTTCGCTGGTATCCTCCCGCGCGGTGTCCCAACGACGTGTCGTGGCCGATCGGTATGACCTCGTCCGCCCCATCGGGCGCGGCTCCGCGGCGGTGGTGTACGTCGCGAAGGACCGCGAGGGCGGGCGCGAGGTGGCGCTCAAGCTCATCCCCGCCCGCGCGGGGCTCCGGCCCGACGAGGTGGCGCACTTCGTGTCGGAGATCACGGGCGCGACGTCGGAGCGGGGCGCGGTCTCGCATCTTGGGCTCCCGGCGATCCAGGACGCGGGGCTCGACGCGGAGTCGCTCTATCTGGTGAGCGAGATGCTGCACGGCGAGACGCTGCGCGATCTCTTCGCGCGGACGGAGCCGGGGGACGAGGCGCGGATCGACGCGCTCGAGTCCTGCCTCGACCCGCTCGCGGCCGCGCACGCGGCGGGGCTCCTCCACGGCGATCTCAGCCCGAGCCACGTGTTCCTCGCGCGGCGGCGCACGGGCGAGGAGCGGGTGATGCTGCTGGACGTGGGGCTGAGCGTCCTCCTGCGCGAGCGGCGCCTCGCGGCGGAGGGCGTGCCGCTCGGCTCTCCACGGCACGCGAGCCCCGAGCGGCTCGGCGGCGGGCGCATCGGCAAGGCGCACGACGTGTGGGCGTTCGGGGTGATGCTCTACGAGGCGATCACGGGCGCCCTCCCCTTCGTGTACGAGCACCTCGACGCGCTGGCGCATCACGTGGGGCGCCTCCCGCATCCGCCGCCGCGCGAGGTCAGGCCGGACGTCGACGTGTCGATGGCGCAGCTGGTGGATCTCTGCCTGGAGAAGGCCCCGGGTCGGCGCCCGCCGGACGGCCGCGCGTTGATGCGTCTGATGAAGCCGCTGCGGAGCGGCATCCACGGCGCGACGCGGGGCGACCGCAGCGACGGGATGCTCACGACGGTCATCGACCAGAGCGGCGCCGCGCCCGCCCCTCCCCCGGAGGAGCTCGAGGCGGGGCTCGTCCGCAGCCCGCGTGAGCCCCGCGCGCACCGCGCCTTGCTGGAGCACTACCAGCGCGAGGAGATCGCGGACGGAGTCTGGCTCGCCGCCACCGCGCTCGACCACTGCGGGGCGGCGACGCGCGCGGAGATCAAGATCGTGCACCACCATCGGCGCCCGCCGACGGCGGTGCTGGAGCAGGGCCTCGACCGCGGGCTCGACGCGGCGGGCTGGGCGGCCTTGCTCCACGGCGACCAGGACCCGCGCATCGACGCGGTGTGGTCGGAGCTGGCGGAGCCGGTGCTGGCGCTGCACCGCCAGGACGACGCCTCGCTGGGCCTGCCCGAGGCGACGAAGATGGACCTGGGTCGGCCCGTGAGCGACCTGCCCAAGGCCTTCGCGCGGGCGGTGGGCGCGATCCGCCCGGGGGTCTTGCCGCGCCTGTATGCGGGCAAGCCGGGCAAGCCTCCGCGTCACCTCCCGAGCCACCCGCCGGCGTCGATCTTCCCGCGCGCGTTCGAGGAGCCGCTTCCGCACGGCGCGCTGGTCTTCGCGGTGGGCCGTCACGTGGCGTACTACCGCCCTGCGCACCGCGTCTGCACGGTGCTGCACGAGCCCGAGGCGCTCGAGGCGGCGTTCGACGCGGGCGTGCGTCTGGGCCGCGGCTGGGCGGGCGAGCGCCCGGAGCAGGTGCGCCTGATGGAGCTGCTGAACGCGCAGCTGACGGACCTGAAGCGAGACCGCCTCCGCTCCGTCTGCGCCCGACTCGGCGACTCGGCCCGCGCGCCCGACCTCGGCACCTGGCGCCGCGCCGTCGAGCTGAGCTGCGCCCGCGCGGGGCTCTTGCTGTGCGCAGATCTCGACGGCGCCGCCTGGATGCTCCGCTGGAACCGCGAGCGCCGCCGCATCCCGCCGGAGGACGCGCTCGACGACCTCATCGCGTTCTGGTCCAGCGGCGCGCACGTCCGCCTCCGCCACGTGCTCGGGCTCGCGAGCCGCTGAGTCGGTCGGCCTTAGAAGTCGGCGGCGAAGGCCGCGGAGGCGGGGGCGGCCCGGGGCGGTTCCGCCACGAGGGGGGCCGAGGGCCTCACCGACGTGACGTCGACCTGCGCCCGGCCAGGGCAACCCGGCTCCCATCGTGCGGCGACGCCCGACCAGCCTCTCGGGCGGAGGCGGAGGCGGACGTCACAACGAAGCTCGCCGCGGCGAGCGGGGGCGGGGAGCGGGGAGCAGGGAAGGCGACCCACCCGCGTTGGGGGGGGAACTCACCCACGAGACGGGCACACGCGGGTCACCCACGTGAGGGTCGACTGGCTCACCCACGTGGGGGTCGACAAAGGCCACTGACGCGGAGCGGATGTTGACACGGACGCGGAATCGGACGCGGAATCGGACGCCGAATCGGACGCGGAATCGGACGCGGACGCGGAATCGGACGCCGAATCGGACGCGGAATCGGACGCGGACGCGGAATCGGACGCCGAATCGGACGCGGAATCGGACGCGGAATCGGACGCGGAATCGGACGCGGAATCGGTCCCGGACTCGGACGCGGACGCGGAATCGGAGGAGGACGCGGAATTGGAGGAGGACGTGGAGGTCGGAAGCGGATGCGACAACGAAGCTCGCCGCGGGGCAGCAAGCGGGGAGCGGGAAGCGGGGAAGGCGATCCACCCACGTCGGGGGGAACTCACCCACGAAACGGGCACACACGGCTCACCCACGTGAGGGTCGACTGGCTCACCCACGTGGGGGTCGACTGGCTCACCCACGTGGGGGTCGACTGGCTCACCCACGTGGGGGTCGACTGGCTCACCCACGTGGGGGTTCACCCACGTGGGCGAACAGCTCACGCACGTGACGGGCACACGCGGCTCACCCACGTGGGGGTCGACAGGCTCACCCACGTGGGGGTCGACTGGCTCACCCACGTGGGGGTCGACAGGCTCACCCACGTGGGGGTCGACAGGCTCACCCACGTGGGGGTCGACAGGCTCACCCACGTGGGCGGCTCACGCTTCTCATCCAAGTGCGGTCGACCACGCTCACCCATGTGGGAGGTCGACGAGACTCACCCACGTGGGGGTCGACGAAGCTCACCCACGCGGGGGTCGACGAGACTCAGCAGGTGGGGGTCATCCAACTCACCCACGTGGGGCTCGACGAAGCTCACCCACGTGGGGCTCGACGAAGCTCACCCACGTGGGGGTCGACGACGCTCACCCACGTGGGGGTCGACGAAGCTCACCCACGTGGGGGTCGACGAAGCTCACCCACGTGGGGGTCATCGAGGCAGGCTGACGCGAAGCGGACTCGCACTCGGACTCGGACTCGGACTCGGACTCGGACTCGGATTCGGATTCGGAATCGGAATCGGAATCGGAATCGAACTAGGAATCGCACGCGGAACAGGAGGCGGACTCGGAGGCGGGCGTCGCCATCAACAGCACCGCATCGAGGCGTCGCGTCTGCGCGGAGGAGAGCCTGGGTGACTCCGACCGAAGCCGGAGCCACCCAGCGACCCCTACCCGCGATGGCATCAACTTCCACATCGTCGCGCGCGCCTTGTCCGAATCCGCGGGCCCCTCGACCGCCTCGTCACTCACGTACCCGAGGGCCGCCGCCGCGAGCAGCCACACGCGCGTCTCGTCGGCCGATCCATAGTCCGTCCCGAACCGCTCGCGCTCGTGCCCGCCGCCCCGCTGCTCGCCTTCGGCCAGGTTCCCCACGACGCTCGCCGCGCTGTCGCGCAGCTGCCGCGCGAGGTTCTTGTCGTGCTTCGCGACGGCCTTCCAAATCGGCTTGATCGAGCGCAGCCAGACGATCGCTTCTTCGGTGATTCGGAGCATCTCGCTCCTCCATCGGAGACAACCCGGATGTCGACCTGACACCCTTCGTCCTCACCCCGCCCGCCGCAGGACGCGGGTGGGCTAGTCAAGGACGAGGGCCCGAAGGGCCCGAAGCCTTGCCGTTGGCTGGGGCCGTAGGCCTCCTTTACTCGCCCGCACGCGTCCGGCACGGTCGATGGCGGAGGACGAGTGCCATTCCAATTGCGACTGAGCGGCCGGCGAAACGAGCGCGTCCACGCGCTGTCGCGCGCCAAGTCGTGAACTCGAGAGCGGAATCGAGCTGGCGCCCACATCGGGGCCACCCACGCTCGTCGGGGAAGACCTCACCCCCGTGACGGGCACACGCGGCTCACCCACGGGGGGTGGACCGAGTTCGCCCACGTGAGGGCCTACAAAGCTCACCCACGTGGGGGTCGACGAAGCTCACCCACGTGGGGGTCGACGAAGCTCACCCACGTGGGGGTCGACGAAGCTCGCCCACGTGGGGTCGACGAAGCTCGCTGACGCGAAGCGGACTCGGACCCGGTGGCGGACTCGGACTCGGAGGCGGAGGCGGACTCGGACTCGGACTCGGTGGCGGACTCGGACTCGGACTCGGACTCGGACTCGGACTCGGACGCGGACTCGGACGCGGACTCGGTGGCGGAGGCAGAGGCGGACTCGGACGCGGACTCGGAGGCGGACTCGGTGGCGGACTCGGACGCGGACTCGGAGGCGGACTCGGTGGCGGAGGCAGAGGCGGACTCGGACGCGGACTCGGAGGCGGACTCGGTGGCGGAGGCAGAGGCGGACTCGGACGCGGACTCGGAGGCGGACTCGGACTCGGACTCGGAGGCGGACGCGGACTCGGTGGCGGACGCGGACGCGGACGCGGAGAGCCCCCCAAGGCAAGTCCGCGTGCGACGAGCCGTGACTCGACCCCACGGCTCCCCACGCGAAGCCCTCCTCCGCGGACCACTACCCGCACCTACACGGGCCCACGCCACCCACCCCCCCGGCGCCCCGGACGCGAACAAGTCAACGAGTCAACCTAGCGTCCCCAAGGCCAGAACGACGCCGATCACGACGTCGGGGCCCTCCCGTCACCCGGTCGAGCCGTTGCAGGAAACTGGACGGGGGGTGCTTGGGTGGTGCACCCCCTTGGCTACCAGGAGGCACCCATGCAGATGGAACGAACCCGGCTCTACGTCGACGGCGTGCGGGCTCCGCTCAAGGCCGACGTGACGCGACGACGCCAGGATGGACTGGTCGTATCGCAGTCGCTTCCTTTCCTCCGGCTCGACACACCAGTCACCGAGCACGGGCGGCGGGCGCGGATCTCTCGAGTGGCGATCGCGATGGACGGCGACGTGCCGCGGCTGCTGCTGGAGCTGAGCCACGACGAGGACGCCACCAGCACCGCCTTGAGCCCTCCGACCGGCGACGACACGAGCGACGACACCATCGCCGAATTCACGCCCGGCGTGAGCATGCGCCCGGCGCGGACCGATGGCACGGTGCCCTACGAGTTCCAGACCGAGGCTCCCGGCACACGCGAGGTGGTGCTCAGTGACCCGCCGCCCGCGCTCCCCGCTCCTCGGCCCACCCTCGCAGCGCGCCTCTGGCGCACGTTCCTGGGGCTCGCGCTGCTCCTCGTCGGTCGCCCTCAGGCGTCCTGATCGCCGAAGCCTCGCGCCCAGACGACGAAGTCCTCGGGGCACATCGGGCGGCCGAAGAAGAAGCCCTGGACCTCGTCGCAGCCCTGCTCTCGAAGGAACGCGAGCTGCTCTTCGGTCTCGACGCCCTCGGCCACGATGGTGGCCCCGAGCGCGTGCCCCAGCGCGATGACCGCGCCCGTGATGGCCGCGCTCGTGTTCTTCTCGCAGACCTGTGAGACGAAGGAGCGGTCGATCTTGATGACGTCGATGGGGAAGCTCGCGAGGTAGCTGAGCGAGCTGTAGCCGGTGCCGAAGTCGTCGACCGTGATGAGCACCCCGGCCTCCTCGAACTGCTCGAGCAAGGAGCGGTGCTGGTCGGTGCGGTCGAGGATCGTCCGCTCGGTGATCTCCAGCTCGAGCCGCTCCGGCGCCAGGCCGCTCTGCGCGAGCGCGTCCTTCACCACGTCGACGAACTCCGGCACGAGCTGCACGGGCGCGACGTTGACGGAGATGGTCAGGGGCATGCCCGCGTCGGCCCAGGACTTCGCCTCGAGGCACGCGCGGCGCAGCACGCGCTCGCCGAGCGGGAGGACCAGCCCGGTGTCCTCCGCGACGGGGATGAACTCGCCGGGCGAGATGAAGCCCTCCTCCGGATGCCGCCAGCGCACGAGCGCCTCGGCGCCCACGACCACGTCTCCGCTGCCCCCTTCGAGCCCCACTCGCGGCTGGTAGAACACGGTCAAGGCGTCCTGCTCGATGGCGAGGCGCAGCTCGCGCTCGATCCACGCGCGGCGTCGGGCCCGCTCGCTCAGCTCGTCGGTGAAGAAGCAGTAGCCATTCCGGCCGCTCGCCTTCGCGTGATAGAGGGCCGCGTCCGAGTGGCGGACCAGCGTCTCGTGGTCGTCGCCGTGCTCGGGGTAGACCGCGATGCCGATCGACGCGCTGACGTGATAGGCGGTGCCCTCGATCAGGTAGGGCTCGGCCACGAGCTCGATCAACCGCGACGCCACCAGCCCCGCGTCCTCGGGGGCGCGGATGTCGGTCAGCACGATCATGAACTCGTCGCCGCCGAGGCGCGCGACCTGGGAGTCGCCCGTGCGTCCCACCCAGTCGGTGGCGCGCAGGCCGCCCATCAGCCGCTCCGCGGTCTGCTTCAGCAGCTCATCGCCCACGCCGTGGCCGCCCGCGTCGTTGACCTGCTTGAAGCGGTCGAGGTCGATGGAGAGCACGGCGAGCGGCTTGTTGGTGCGCTTGGCGCCGAAGAGCATGCGGCCGGCCAGCGACTCGATGTAGCGGCGGTTGGCCAGGCCGGTCAGGTGGTCGAAGTTCGCGAGCCGCGTGATGCGGTCCTGGGCCGCGAGCAGCTCGGAGGTCTCCTGGGCGAGGGCGGCGTGCGCCTGCTCCAGCTCGGCCTGCGCACGGCGGCGCTCCGTGATGTCGCGGAGGATCGTCGCGGTCAGCTCGCGGCCCTCCACGTCGGCCTTCGCGATCTCCACGTGCCGGATCGCGTCGCCCACCCGGAGGGTCAGCTCCCCTCGCCGGGCGGTGGCGCCCCAGCCCGGGACCCGCGCCTCGAGCGCGTCGCCAGGCGCGATGGGGCTCAGCAGGCGAGACGCGGCGGGGTTGAGCTGCTCGACCCGCCCCGCGCGATCGCAGACGACGACCGCGTCGGCGAGGTTCGAGAGGATCGCGTCGAGGCGGCGCTCGCGGTCGACCACCGCGGCTCGGAGGCGCTTGCGCTCCTTGACGTCGGGCGTCGGCTCGGCGCGCAGGACGACGGCGTGGCAGACGTGCCCGTCCATCGTCAGAGGGAGTGAGGCCGCGAGCGGCAGCGCGGGGCCGTGAAGCTGTCCCTCCGCGTAGAGAGGGAGGCCGAGCTCGAGCTCGATCTGGTGGCCGGACTGGCTCATCAGCGTCTTGGCCGCGCCCGCCACGACGTTCGCCAGCTCGCAGAGCAGCTCCCGGCTCGCGTCGGGGGAGCCGTCCTCCGGATCGAGGAGGTGCGCCATCCACGCGGCGTCGCTCCGGGACGCCATCACGCCCACCATGTAGCTGTGCCCGTCGCACGCCATGGAGAGATAGGCGCCCGGCAGGTCGCGCGGTGGCTGCGGCTCACCCTCGGTCGGCGCAGGCAACCCGAACATCGGCGCGGTGTCGGCGAACGCGCGGACCACTGCGCGGAGCCAGGCCGACAGATCGGCGTGGGACCCACGCGCCATCGACTCCACATGGGCGGCGGCTTCCATCTCGGCCCCAGAACGGCGGACCGCGCCCAGGCTTTACTCCGAGCCGCCGGGGGGCTCGACGTGCGTAGCGGGTCCCGTGGTACGGTATGAATGAAACGATGCTTGGACTACCGCACGGCACCCGCCTCCTGGGGTTGCTCACCTTGGCCCTCGTCTCGTCCCTCGCGGCGACCACGAGCGCACAGGACGAGCCGCCCGCCGCTTCGTTGCTCCGAACGTCGACCGCCGAGGGCGTGCGCGGCGGCTACGGAGGCGCGATCGACCGGATCGTGCGGACCCGGCTCGACTCGCTCGACGTGGTGCGCATCCGCGGCAGCGTCGCGCTCGACGTCTCCGAGGTGCAGCTCGCGCTCGGCTGCGTGGGGGAGACCCCCGAGTGCCTCGGGCAGGTCGCCGAGCAGCTGAGCGTGGACGTCCTGCTCCTGCCGAACCTCGACCGCGCGGGCGACGAGCTGATCCTGAGCGTGGCGGCGTTCCGCGTCTCGAGCGGCGACCTGACCCGGGTGGTCCGACGCGCGAGCGGGGACGACGCCGAGACCCAGCTCCTCGACGCGGTGGACGGCCTCCTGCGCGAGCTCTTCGGGCTGCCTCCGGTCGAGCCGGACGAGGCCCGGGAGCAGGGCGACGGGCACGGCGACGGTCACGGCGACGGGGTGGGAGACGGCGAGATCGCGCCCGACCTGACGCCTCCCCCGGCGGAGCCGGCCATCGCGGGGCCGGCGATCGTCATGGGCGTGGGCGTGGCGGCGATGATCGGCGGCGTGGTGACGGGCGTGCTCTTCCTCGACGAGGAGGAGGGATACCGTGAGGTGCCGCAGTCGGCGGCCGACGTCGCCGACCGCGACGCGCACCGCGAGAGCGCCGAGACGCTCGCGCTGACCACCAACATCTTGTTCATCGCGGGCGGCGCCGTCGCCGCCGCGGGCGTCGTCTGGCTCGTGGTGGAGCTGGCCGGCGGTGGCGGTAGTGGGGAATCAGAGACCGTGCTCGCTCCCTGGGTGGGTCCGCAGACCGCGGGCCTCTCCCTGTCCGGGAGCCTTCCGGAGATCCGATGAATCGCGTCCTCGCTTGCTTCTCGTGCGCCCTCCTCCTCGGCGGGTGCTCCCTCGGGCTCGACGGCAACCCCGCCTACTGTGAAGACGACGGGGACTGTCTGGCCGGTCAGCGCTGTGAGCGCTTCGAAGGCCGCGAAGACGGCCTCTGCGTCGCCACGACCGTGATGGACGGAGGGCGCGACGGCGGCCCGCCGGACGACACCGGCGTGGACGGCGGCCGCTGCGTCGACGGCGCCTCTTGCTACTCGGGGCCCGCGGGCACCGAGGGCGAAGGCGTGTGCGTCTCCGGCATGGTCGAGTGCGTGGACGGAGTGGCCTTCTGCCGCGACGAGGTCGTGCCCACCGCCGACGAGAGCTGCGACGGCGTGGACCAGGACTGCGACGGCGTGACCGACGAGGCGGCGCCCGAGATGATGGCCTGCCCCATCGCGCAGCCGGGCGTGTGCGCGGCCGGCGTCTTCCGCTGCGTGGACGCCGAGTACCGCTGCCGACCGAGCGTCGAGGCGTCGCCCGAGATGTGCAACGGCCAGGACGATGACTGCGACGCGGTGGTCGACGAGGACGCGGACGCCGAGTGCTACGCGATGGCGCCGATGGGCTGCCGGCTCGAGGGCGGGCGCTTCGTCTGCACGGGGATCTGCGCGCCCGGGCGCGTCGCGTGCGAGGACGGCGCCGGCACCTGCATCGGGGAGCGCACGCCGGCCGCGATGGACGGCTGCACGGCGAGCGGCACCGCGTTCGACAACGACTGCGACGGCATGATCGACGAGGACTGCGCCGAGGCGTGCAGCGACGGCGCGATGCGCGCTTGCTACACGGGGCGGTCGGCCGCGGCCGGGCGCGGCGAGTGCGCGCTGGGCACCCAGACGTGCAGCGGCGGGGCGTGGAGCACGTGCACCGGCTCGGTGCTGCCCGAGGACGAGACCTGCGCCAACCCGGGCGCGGACGACGACTGCAACGGCGAGGTCGACGACATCGAGGGCGAGGGCGAGGGCTGCCTCGACGAGATGGCGATGGGCGTGTGCCGGCGCGGCGCGCGCACCTGCGACATGGGCGTGCTCGAGTGCGTGACGCCGTCGGCGGCGCCGATGGAGGCCTGCGACGCGCGCGACGACGACTGCGACGGCCTGGTCGACGAGGGCTTCGACTTCATGAACAGCGAGGACCACTGCGGGGGCTGCGGGCTGAGCTGCGGCCCGGCGCAGACCTGCTGCATGGGCGTCTGCACGGACACGGAGAGCGACGTGGCGGCGTGCGGGAGCTGCGGCAACGCATGCGGCGCGGGGCAGGGCTGCTGCGGCGGCGCCTGCCTCGACGTGCAGACCGACGCGATGAACTGCGGCGCTTGTGGCAACGTCTGCCCGGGCACCCAGGAGTGCTGCGGCGGCGCGTGCGTCGACACCCGGAGCGACACGGCGCACTGCGGGACGTGCGGCACGACGTGCAGCGGCGGCGACGACTGCTGCGACGGAGCCTGCGCGGCGCCGGCGAGCGCGGCGTGCACGGACTGCGCGGTGGACTGCCTCGGCGGCGAGGTCTGCTGCGCGCCGGTCTGCACCGACACGGGGGCGGATCCGGCCAACTGCGGCGGCTGCGGCATGGCCTGCGCGATGGGCGAGGCGTGCTGCGGGAGCAGCTGCGCCGACACCGACATCGACGCGGCCAACTGCGGCACCTGCGGCAACGCCTGCAGCGGCGCGAGCGACACGTGCTGCGACGGCGGCTGCACCGACATCGACACCGACACGATGAACTGCGGCGGCTGTGGCGTGGCCTGCGGCGCCGACCAGACCTGCTGCGGCGGGGCGTGCGTGGATCTCGACGCCGACCCGGCGAACTGCGGCGGCTGCGGGACGACCTGCCCCGCGACCCGCGACAACTGCAGCGAGGGCGTCTGCTGCTTCCCGTCCGAGACGTACTGCGCGGGCGCGATGCGCTGCGTCGACACGGCCAACGACGAGGATCACTGCGGCGCGTGCGGCAACGCCTGCGGCGCCGGCCAGCGCTGCTGTGGCGGCGCGTGCGTCAACCCGCAGATCGACGAGATGAACTGCGGCACCTGCGGCAACGCCTGCGCCGGGTCGAACACGTGCTGCTCGGGCAACTGCTTCGACCTCGCGGAGAGCGAGACCCACTGCGGCGCGTGCGGCAACAGCTGCGGCTCGGGCGAGACCTGCTGCGGAACCTACTGCGCGGATCTCGAGAGAGACCGCAGCGACTGCGGGATGTGCGGCAACTCTTGCCCGGGGCTCCAGGTCTGCTGCAGCGGTAGCTGCCGCTCGGTCTGTATCTGAGCCCGACTCGGGATTCGGGTATGGGGCGGCTCGGCCGCTTCCTGCTATCCTTTGCCCGTCCACGCGGTGTGGAAGATGGTTGCCCGTCCTACCGAACCCGAAATGCCCCAGACCACGCGTCTGGATTCGGCCGATGCCTCGGAGCCGTACGAGTCCGGGACCGGTCCGTCGCGCCCGGACAGCGGGCTCGTGGGCCGCGTGCTCGGCGGGCGCTACCGCATCCTGAGGGAGATGGCGCGCGGCGGGCTCGGGCGCGTCTACGAGGCGCGGCACGTGGAGCTGGAGCGGCGCGTCGCGATCAAGGTCCTCTCGGAGGAGGTCGCGCGCAACGCAGAGGCTATCAAGCGGTTCCAGCGCGAGGCGCAGACCGCGAGCCAGATCGGGCACCCGAACATCATCGACGTGCACGACCTCGGCCGGACGGACCAGGGCGCGCCGTTCCTCGCGATGGAGCTGCTCGACGGCGAGGACCTCGACGACCATCTCGGCCGGGGCGAGCGGCTGGCGCCACAGCGCGTGATCGAGCTGCTGCGGCCGGTGGCGAGCGCGCTCGACGCGGTGCACGCGCGCGGCATCGTCCACCGGGACGTCAAGCCGGCCAACATCTTCCTGGCCGAGCGCGTCGACGGCAGCGTCGAGGTGAAGCTGCTCGACTTCGGGCTCGCCGCCTTCCAGGAGAACAGCGACCGGCTCACGCAGCTCGGGAGCGTGGTCGGCACCCCGCACTACATGCCGCCCGAGGCGGCGGAGGGGGAGCTGAGCGGCCCGCAGGGAGACGTCTACTCGCTGGCCGCCGTCGCCTACGAGTGCCTGTGCGGCAAGCTCCCCTTCGACGCCGAGCAGTCCACCGGGGTGCTCGTGAAGAAGGTGGCGCGCGCGGCCCCGCGCATGTCCGAGCGGACCGGCGAGGCCTTCCCGACCGAGGTCGAAGACGAGCTGGCCCGCGCGCTCGACCGCAACCCCGAGATGCGCCACGACACGTGCCTCGCGCTCATCGACGCCCTCGAGGCCGCGATCGAGGCGGGCGACTGGGCAGGCGCCGCGGCGGCCGGGCCCTCCCCCGCCGCGCCGAGCGCGTCACCCGACATCGTCGAGTCGGGCGCGTACGAGCGCATCCCCACCCACAAGCCCGTCGGGCTCACCATGGGCGTGGCGCTGGTGGCCCTGCTCGCGGCCGGCGGCGCCACGTGGGCGCTGACTCGCGGCGCGGACGGCGCGGCGGACGACACGCCCGAGAGCGCGGCCCAGGACACGGCCGACGACACGGCGGAGGACAGCGCCGAGACGGAGCAGACCGTCGAGACGACCGCGCCGGACGACCCGGCCCTGGAGGAGACGACCGAGGAGACCGCGGAGACCGACGGGCCCGAGCAGCAGGCGCAGGCCACCCGCCCCGCGCGCCGCAGCCCGAGCCGGGGTCGCAGAGGGCCGCGTCCGGCGACGGTCGAGACCGCTCCCGAGACGCAGCCCGAGCCTCGCGAGACGCAGCCGCGAGCGGAGGAGCCGCCCGCCGCGGACACCGCGCGGGCCACGCAGCTCGCCAGGCAGGCCGGCAGCGAGCTCATCCGGGGTCAGGTCGCGGCCGCGTCCCGACACGCCCGCCAGGCCACCATGGCCGACCCCGCGCACGCGCCCGGCTGGCGTGTGCTCGGCATGGCGGAGCAGGAGCTGGGCCGGAACCCCGAGGCGGCGCGGGCCTACCGACGCTACCTCGCCCTCGACGGCACCTCGCCCGCCGCGGGCCAGGTCCGGCAGCGCCTGGGCCAGCTCGAGTAGGCTTCGACGCGGCTGCTACCGCAGCCCGTTGCGGCGCAGCAACGAGAACAGGTAGCTGCGATCGAGCCCCGCGTCGCGCGCGGCCTGGGAGACGTTCCCGTCGGCGCGGCTGAGCAGGTTGTCGAGATAGAAGCGCTCGAACTCGCCCAGCGCGCGCTTGCGCGCCTGCTTGTAGGGGAGCGTCAGCATGGCCGCGTCGTAGGTGCTCGGCGTCGCGGCGCCTTCTTCTCCGGGCGGGGCCGCCATGACGTCGACCGGGGGCAGCGCCCCGAGGGCCAGCGTGGCGTCGACCAGGTTGCGGAGCTCGCGCACGTTCCCGGGCCAGCGATGCGACTCGAGCTCCGCGAGATCGGCCTCGGTGAAGAGCGAGGCCACGTCGCCTTCGTAGCTGCGCTCCTCGAGGAAGTGGTCGATGAGCACCTGGACGTCGCCCGCGCGCTCGCGCAGGGGCGGCAGCTCCAGCCTCAGCACCGCCAGCCGGTAGTAGAGATCGAGCCGGAAGTCGCCCGAGTTCACCTCGGCGCGGAGGTCGCGGTTGGTCGCGGCGACCACCCGGACGTCGACCGGCACCTCGGTCTGGCCGCCCACGCGGCGGAAGGTGCGGCGCTCGAGCGCGCCGAGCAGCACGGGCTGGAGCTCTCGGGGGAGCTCGCCGATCTCGTCGAGGAAGAGGGTCCCGCCGTGCGCCTGCTCCAGCGCGCCCACCCGCTGACGCTCCGCGCCCGTGAACGCGCCCTTCTCGTGCCCGAAGAGCTCGCTCGCCACGAGCGTCGGGGCGAGCGCGCCGCAGTCGACGGTGACGAAGGGCTCCTCGTTGCGCTTGCTCGACTCGTGGACCGCGCGTGCCACGAGCTCCTTGCCCGTGCCCGACTCCCCCACGAGCAGCACCGACGCGTCCGCGCGCGCGGCCCGCTTCACCCAGGCCATCACGCGGCGCATGACCGGGCTCGCGCCGACGAGCGGCCCGAGCCGATCGGTGTCGTGCACCTCGACGTCGATGGGGTTGCCGTCCCGGACCATCAGCCGGGTGCGCCCGAGGGCCAGCGTCGTGTCGGGCGCGACCACCGCGCGGCCCAGCCGCGCCGGGCCGACGTAGGTCCCGTTGGTCGAGCCCTGATCGACCACCTCGATGCCGTCGCTCGTCCGGCGCAGCTCGAGGTGATACCGGCTGACCGTCTCGTCCCCGAGGATCAGATCGTTCCCCTGCGCGGTCCCGACGGTGAGCCGCTCGCGCTCGCCCCAGACGGAGCGGCCCGCGTCCGTCCCCTCGGTCACGTCGACGCGCAGCGTCTGCACCGCCGCGGCGGCCTGACTCTCTCCCCACTTCCGTGTTCGTCGGTCCGACACCACCGCCCGACAGTACCGCGGATCGGACGACGATGCGTGGGGAGTTGCTGTGGGCATGGACCCCACAGATGTGGGCGCGATCTCCACGGGAGGCCCTGCGTGCAGGCGCGCACGACCCTCGGAACGGTGCTTGCGTAGTTAATGCGATGATGGTCGCGGAGGCAATGCCGATGGAACGAGAGGAGGGCGTCGATCCGCTCGTCGGGGCGGAGATCGCGGGGCGCTACCGGGTCGACCGACGCGTCGCGTCCGGAGGTATGGGCGACGTCTACGAGGGCGAGCACATCGAGCTGGGTCGCCGCGTGGCGATCAAGGTGCTGTCGCCGAGCTACTCGCGAAACGAAGAGGCGGTCGCCCGCTTCCTCCGCGAGGCGCGATCGGCGAGCCGGATCGATCACCCCGCCATCGTCGACATCATCGATCTCGGCCGGCTCGACAGCGGCGAGCCCTACCTCGTGATGGAGCTGCTCGACGGCGAGGATCTCGCGGACGTGATCGCCCGCGAGGCCCCGGTGACCGCGGCACGCGTCGTGGAGCTCCTCGGGCCGGTCGCGCAGGCGCTCGACGCCGTTCACGAGCAAGGAATCCTGCATCGCGACATCAAGCCGGCCAACATCTTCTTGTCCGCCCGCTCGGACGGGAGCGTCAAACCGAAGCTGCTCGACTTCGGCCTCGCGGCGCTCCGAGAGGCGCCCGACGAAGAGAAGCTCACCCGCGACGGGATCGTGGTGGGCACGCCGCACTACGTCTCTCCGGAGGCCGCGGAGGGCGAGCCGGTCGACCAGCGCACCGACGTCTACTCGCTGGGGCTCGTCGCGTTCGAGCTGATGGCGGGCACATTGCCGTTCGACGGCGAGAAGCCGATGTCCCTGCTCTACGCGAAGGTGCGCCGCCCGGCGCCCACCCTGAGCGCGAAGACGGGGCGCAACTTCGACCCGGACGTCGAGCGGCTCATCGGCCGCACCCTCAGCCGGACGCCGAGCAAGCGCCCCGAGACGTGCGGAGAGCTGCTGCGCGAGCTGCAGCGGATCGCCGAGTCTCTCCCGGCCGACTCCACCCTCGTGGATCTCCCCGACGCGAGCGCGAAGGAGGCCGCCGACTCCAAGGAGGCAGGTGTCCCGGAGCGGGAGCGCCCGATGGTGCCGTCGGAGATCGACATCCCCGGGCACGGCATGCCCTGGCGCACGATCGGGATCGCCGCCGCGCTGCTGCTCTTGCTGGGCGTCGGGATCGCGTGGCGAATGGGGGGCGACGAGACGGCGCCGACGGCGCGCGCCGAGGCCTCCGGTGAAGAGGCCGAGCCCACGCTCCCGATCCTCGAGACCGACATCGCCAGCGCGCCTCCCACGCCCCCGCCGACCGCGGCGGAGGAGCCCGAAGCGCAGGAGGCCGCGGCGTCGCCCGACGAAGCGGAGCCCGCAGCCGAGCCGACGCCGCGACGGCCCCGCGTGACCGCGCGCGCGCCCCAGGAAGCGGCGGCGGAGGAGCCGGCGGCGCCTGCGACGACCACGCCGGGGCCGGCGGCCGAGAGCCCCCAGGCCGAGTCCGATCCCGAGCGGGCCGCGGCGCTCGCGCGGGAGGGCGGCACCGCGATCCTTCGGGGCCAGTTCCCGCGCGCGCGGCAGCTCTATCGCCAGGCGACCTACGCCGACCCGGGCCACGCCGGCGCGTGGCGGGGGCTCGGCCTCGCGAGCGAGCGCATGGGCCTGGCCCCCGAGGCCGCCAACGCCTACCAGCGCTACCTGCGCCTGGCGCCGAGCGCGTCCGACGCGGCGCAGGTGCGCGAGCGCCTCGCGCGACTCCAATAGCGCGCACTCCCCTCGAGCGCCCACGACGCCCGCGGCCTGACGGCTGCGGGCGTCGTCGCGTCTGGGAGCGCGATGCGCGCAGCGCCGGGAGGGGTGGGTGTCCAAGCCTATGGTCGGGGCGACCACAGCTGTGGGGTGGGATCCCATAGCCCGACACGAATCGGCCCCGAAACGTGGGCCGGGCGAGGCCGGAACGGCGTTTGCGAAGCATCCGTCCGAGTGTCGGACCCCTGGGATGCGCTGGGAGGAATGGAAGCGATGAGACCCGAGAGACTTACTTGCATGAGCGTGGCGCTGTTTGCCGCGCTGGCCTGGACGGGCTGCGACGGCGGTGAAGCGCCGGCGGCGCCGAGCGTCGACGCGCTGCCCGAAGTGACCAACCAGAACCCGCTGACCGTGACCGGCTCGGCCGAGGCGGGCGCCCTGGTGCAGATTCGTGTGGGCTCCGGGAGCCCGACCGAAGGCACCGCGGGCGGCGACGGCGCCTTCTCCATCGACGTCATGCTGACCGCCGAGGTCGAGAACACGCTGCTCGTGTCGCAGACGGTGGACGGCCTCGAGAGCCCCGCCGCGATGGTCACCGTCACCCACGACGGAACGCCCCCGGCGGCGCCGCAGCTCGACCCGATCGTCACGCCGACGCGCCGCTCGATGCAGCGCCTCCGCGGTCAGACCGAAGCGAACGCGATGATCTTCGTCACGGGCGGCGCCGAGGACGCGGAGGCCACGGCCGACGCGGACGGCCGCTTCGAGGTGACCGTCGCCCTCAACACGAGCGACACCGAGGCGCTCGACAACGACATCGCCATCGTCGCGCGCGACGTGGCGGGCAACGACGGCCCGGCGACGGACATCACGATCGTCTACGACCCGACGCTGCCCATCGAGGCGCCGGTCCTCGACGACTTCCCCGGCTTCACGAACATGACCACCGTCACTCTCACGGGTGAGGCGGAGGCGGGCGTCGGCATCAACGCGGTCGGCGGCGCCACCGACGGGATGACCACCGTGGGCGACGACGGCACCTTCTCGGTGGACGTCGGTCTACGCCCGAACCAGCGCAACGAGATCCTCGTGTTCGCGGTCGCGGGTGGCGACACCAGCGCGTCGGCCAGCGCGGTCGTCGTGCACGACGACGTCGCCCCCAACGCGCCCAACCTCGACCCGCAGGCGTCGCCCACCGGCGCCGAGATCATCCGCATGACGGGTGAGGCGGAGCCGGGCGCCACCGTCGACGTGACGGGCGGCATGGCCGACGCGAGCGGCACCGCGGACGACGAGGGCTTCTTCTCGGTCGACGTGATGCTCACCCTCGACGCGGACAACGCGCTGAGCGTCACCGCGACCGACGCGGCGGGCAACACGAGCGAGCCGAGCGCGGTCACCATCACCCAGGACAGCAGCCTCGAGGAGCCGGTCATCGTCGACCCGGTCATGTCGCCCACGAGCGACCCGACCGTGATGCTCACGGGCCGCGCCCAGGCGGACAGCGAGATCGAGATCACCGGCGGCGCGGACACCGTGACGGCGATGAGCAACGCGAGCGGCGACTGGAACGCCACCGTGACCCTCCGCGCCAACATGCGGAACGAGCTGCGCATCACCCGGCCCGGCAGCGGCGTCGACACCATCGTGACCATCGAGCACGACGACGTGGCCCCGATGGCGCCCGAGCTGAACGACCTGCCGAGCCCGACCGGGAACACGATGATCGACGTGACCGGCACGTCGGAGCCCCGCGCTCGCATCAGCGTGAGCGGCGGCGTGATGCCGGCCAGCGGCAACGCGGGCATGGACGGCCGCTTCAGCGTGCGCGTCCAGATCGCGGAGGACGCGGAGACGACCCTCAGCGTCATCGCCACCGACCGCGCGGGCAACTCGGGCTCGCCGAGCATGGCCACCGTCACGCACTCCAGCGCGACCCCGCCTGCGCCCCGCGTCGACCAGACCAACCCCGCGCCCACCAACATGCCCACCCACACCGTCACCGGTCGGGTCGAGATGCCGGGCCCCGGCATCGAGGTCGTCATCCGCGGCGGCATGGCCACGGCGATGGGCGCCACCGACCCGAGCAGCGGCACGTTCTCGGTCGAGGTCACCCTCAACCCGAACGTGGAGAACACCCTCATGGTGGTCTCGCGCGAGGGCAGCATCGAGAGCCCGGCCACGCCGGTCACCATCATCCACGACGACATCGCGCCGGCCCAGCCCGACGCGTCGGCCATCACCGCGACCGCGGGCGGCTGCGTCCTCGGGGTGCCCACGGGCGGCAACGTCTCGGGCATGATGATGAGCGTCGAGGCGCGGTCCACGGTCCGCGTCGAGAACGTCACCGTGGGCTCGAGCGCGACTGGCACCGCCACGGACGCCGGCTCCTTCAACGTCGGTATCGGCGCCTGCAACGGAGACGTGATGCGCATCACGTCGACCGACGCCGCCGGTAACGTCAGCGACTTCGTGGAGGTCAACGCAGGTTGATCCCGCACGGAGCGATGACCCCGCACTCCGGGGTCATCGTCCCCCCAACCCAACCGTCGGGGAGACTCGACGGTCCCACACCGCACCACTCGGGCCCGGTAGAAGAGCTTGCTCTTCTACCGGGCCCACTAATTTAATTGGAGGGCTGAACGCAGCCCTCCCCCCAATGGGCAAACGCGCCAAAGGGGCCCCCCACCTAACAACGCCGACGCGCTTTGCGCGTCGCGTCCCGGGCCTTTCGGCCCGGGTCCCTCGGTCGGTGGCTGCCAGGGACGTGCCCGGACTGCGGCTGAACGCAGCCCTCCCCTCATTGGGCAAGAGCGCCAATGGGGCCCCCCTCCTAACTACGCCGACGCGCTGCGCGCGTCGCGTCCCGGGCCTTTCGGCCCGGGTCCCTCGGTCGGTGGCTGCCAGGGACGTGCCCGGACTGCGGCTGAACGCAGCCCTCCTCCCATTGGGCAAAAGCGCCAATGGGGCCCCCCCTCCTAACTACGACGACGCGCTTTGCGCGTCGCGTCCCGGGCCTTCGGCCCGGGTCCCTCGGTCGGTGGCTGCCAGGGACGTGCCCGGACTGCGGCTGAACGCAGCCCTCCCCCCAGTGGGCGAAGCGCCAATGGGGCCCCCCACCCAACAAACCCCACCCGCTTCGCGCGTAGCGTACCCGGCCGTTCGGCCCCGGTCCCGGGGTTCGGCGGCTCCCAGATGGGTTTCGGGTTGCCGGCGCCGCTTGCTCCGACGCTCGCTCGAGACCGCAGCTCGCGGGATGGCGGCTGCGAGCGCGGTCGCGGACTCGGGCGCGGATTCGGGCGCGGACGCGGAGGCGGAGGCGGTCGCGGTCGCGGAGGCGGTCGCGGAGGCGGACTCGGTCGCGGAGGCGGACTCGGTCGCGGAGGCGGACGCGGTCGCGGAGGCGGTCGCGGAGGCGGTCGCGGAGGCGGACTCGGTCGCGGAGGCGGACTCGGTCGCGGAGGCGGACTCGGTCGCGGAGGCGGACTCGGTCGCGGAGGCGGACTCGGTCGCGGAGGCGGACTCGGTCGCGGAGGCGGACTCGGACTCGGTCGCGGAGGCGGAGGCGGACTCGGTCGCGGAGGCGGAGGCGGACTCGGTCGCAGAGGCGGAGGCGGACTCGGTCGCGGAGGCGGAGGCGGACTCGGTCGCGGAGGCGGAGGCGGACTCGGTCGCGGAGGCGGTCGCGGAGGCGGAGGCGGTCGCGAGCTCCGAGGCGGCCGCTACCCCACGAAGTCCGATCGCGCGACTGCGGCCCCGGCGGCTCGGTGGTCTCCGACGAGCGAGAGGCGCAGCGAGTCCTCCGCGGCTCGCAACCCGCCGCGCTGACGCCTCGCCCAAGACACTGAGATCAAACGAGAAAGGCGGACATAGGAGCCGGCGGTGGACCCGGACGTGGCCGGTCGCTCAAGGTGGACCGATGCTGCACGACGCCAACCGAGCCCGCCGCGAGAGCGCCAGCGCGTACGCGGCGCTCGCCGCGCTGGTCTGCGGGCTGGTCGCCTGCGAGGCCCCCCCGGCGGCGTCGGACGGCGGCGCGGCGATGTCGGACGCGGGCCCGGTCGTTCCTTCGCCGATGGACGCGGGAGGCGGCGAGATCGACGGCGGCTCGGCGCCCGAGGACGCAGGCGGTGACGCCGGTCGCGCGCCGCGGGTGGACGCGGGGCCGAACCGGAGCGCCATGTTCGGGCCGCAGTCCTCGAGCGCCGCGGCCGACTGGGGCTTCGACTTCGTCGAGACGTTCGACGGGCTCAGCGACTGGGTGCGAACGGAGGGGAGCGTCGGCAACGTGCACGACGTGGCGCGGATGCCCAAGCTGCTGGACGGAAGCGACTCGGCCTGGGGCTACTACTCGGCCTGGAGCGACGCGACGCCGCCGTCGAGCTGGATCGGCGCGTTCGGAGACGAGCGGGTGTGGCGGGGGACGAAGTCGGCGGCGATCGATCTCGGCGGCGCCGCGGGACCGAGTCGCTTCGGGCTCTACATGGGCGAGGGCTACGACGAGTTTCACCTCTTCTTCATGGTCAACGTCCCGCGCAACGAGTTCCCGACGTCGTGCGCAGGAGGCCGCTGTCGTGACGGCGCGACGGGGACCTACACAGAGGGCGAGAGCTACGCGTACTTCGGCTCCTGGAAGTTCAACACCTTCAACCTGGGCTGCCCCTCGGCCCTGTGCCCCGACCGCGACACGTACAGCGAGCACTGGCACCTGGTCGCCCACCTCAAGCAGAACAGCTACGCCACCGACCCCGGCATCATGATCCGCATGGAGGGGCACGGCGACGACAGCATGGATCGCTGGGCCAACGCCGGAGATCGGAGCCTGAACGACCTCCTCGGTGACTGGTTCGGCATCGAGTATCACGTCACCCAGCTGGACGCTGAGACGGTCTTCGACGCGTGGGTCTACGACCAGGACGGGACCGCCACCCAGGTCCTCGAGGGGCAGCGCTGGACGAACCCCGCGTCCGCGCGGGGCCAACGCTGGAACCAGTTCTTCTTCGGGGGGAACAACAGCAACACGTACAGCTGGGGCCCCACGATGCAGTCCGTCTACTACATCGACGACGTGATCATCGACGAGGGGCGCATCGGCCCCCGCTACTTCGAGATCATCCGCTGACCTGACACACGAGGACGTCATGAGACTTTGCATTCGGGCTTCACGCTGGCTCGTGATCGTGACCCTCCTGGGCTGCACCGGGATGCTCTCCGCGCCCGACGCGACGGTGAGCGTCAGCGACGGCGACGTTCCGCGCGTCGACGCCGACGCGCCCGCTCGAGACGCGCGGGCGCCGACGCCGTCGGACGCCGCGCTCGACGACGCGGCCACGGGGGACGCAGACACGGGAGACGCAGGGCGGCCCGGAGGCCTCACCTGCGCGGACCGCGCGAGCCACCCGGAGTGGCTGCTCTGCGAGGACTTCGAGGGCGGCGCCGGCGACTTCGACGCGTGGCGGGCGGGCACGCCGTTCCACGAGCTGTCGGGCGACGAAGACCGCGGTCGGATGAACATCGTCAGCGATCGGGCGCACGCGGGGGCACACGCGCTGCACATGCCGGCCAGCGCCGCCTCGGGCTACCGCGGCGCGTCCCTGAGCTGGCTCCAGTGCGCGGGGGACTACGAGCGGGGCTGCAGCCTCGGGGGACACGACGAGCTCTTCTTGCGAGCGTGGGTGCGCTTCGGCGAGGAGCACCGGTTCGTCCATCACTTTCTCAGTATCCGCGGCCGCTACACGGCGGACTCGCCCTACGACGACTCGCTGTCCGGCTACTGGTTCAACGGCACCGCGGGCTGCCTCCCCGACGGCACGACGCACATGAGCGCGACGCTGGAGGTGGACCGCCGCTCCGAGTCCCCGCGTCATCACACGGGCTACTTCTACTCCTATCACCCCGACATGCCGCGCACGCGCTGCGGGGGCGGCAACGCGCGCTTCCCGGAGATCTGTCGCGACTGCAATCGCTGGGAGGCGATCCGCCTCGCGCCGAGCTGCGACGACACCGACCACGGATGCTACTGGGGTGAGACCTTCGAGGTCGGCGACGCGGAGCTCGCCGCCGATCCCGATCGCTTCACCTTCTCCAAGGGCGAATGGACCTGCCTCGAGATGCGGGTGAGGCTCAACACGCCCGGCGTGGCCGACGGAGAGATGGAGTACTGGATCGATGACGCGCCGGCCTTCGCGGTGCGCGACATGCGCTGGCGGACCGTCGACACGGTGGCCCTCAACCGCGTCGAGCTCCAGCACTACATCAACGGAAGCAATTGGTTCGGCACCCCCGAGCAGAGCAACGAGGTCTGGTTCGACGACGTGGTGATCAGCACGCGTCGGGTCGGCTGTCGGTGAGCCACTCGAATGTGCCCGGCTCGCCATTCTTGGGTTGGTGCTCCGAGATCGCGCCTCATATTGAGGAGACATGCGACGACTTCTTCTTGGTTCTTTCCTTCTCCTCGCCTTCGGGTGCTCCAACCTGCTGGCCTTCGACCTCACGCTGAACCTCGCGGAGCAGCGGGTGAACGGGAGCCCGGTCGGGGGGCTGCTGGGCGGCTTCTTCGAGCTGCCGATCCCGCTCGAGGTGGATCTCGCCTCCGAGACGGCGGCGCGCGACACGGGGCCCGCGCAGGCGGTGCGGCTGACCGCGCTGACGCTCGACATCACGCCCACCGCGGAGGAGGCGGGCGATACGGACGACTTCGGCTTCGTCGACTCGATCGAGATCTTCGTCGAGAGCCGCGAGAGCGGGAGCGACCTGCCGCGAGTGCGAGTGGCCAACGTGAGCGCGGTGCCGGACGGGGCGCGGCAGATCGCGTTCGAGACCGACACGTCGGTCGATCTTCGCCCCTACATCAACGAGGGCGCGCGGCTGACGAGCTCGGCCGAGGGCACCGTGCCGCCGGATGACGTGACCTTCGACGGGCAGATCCTGCTGACCGTCGAGGTCCTCTGATCGGCGCGCTCACTCGATGATGAAAAAGAGCTCCTCGGCCTTGTCGGCGTCGAGCTTCTTCAGCGCCTCGTACTGCGCCTTCGCCGCGGCGCCCTGGCCGAGGTTCGCGTAGCAGACGCCGAGCCCGTAGCGGAGGCCGGGATCGTCGGGCGCGCTGAGGAGCGCCTGCTGGTAGGGCTCGACCGCCTCCTTGAAGCGGTGGAGCTCGATCAGGTTGTCCGCGAGCCGATGCATCGCTTCGCTGTGGTCGGGGTCGACCTCGCCGACGCGTGAGTACGCCTTGACCGCGTCCTCGCGCCGGTCGAGGCGCTCGAAGAGCTTGCCGAAGCTGAGCAGGGTGTCGACGTCACCGAGGCCGAGCTCCATCGCCTCCGCGCACGCCGCCGCCGCGTCCTCCTTGCGGCCGACCTTGAGGTAGCCGAAGCCGAGCGCGGCCTTGAGGTTCGGGTCGTCCGGCGCGTTCTTGCACGCGCCCTCCCACGCCGCGATCGCCTCGTCGCCGCGGCCGAGCCGCATGAGCGACGCGCCGAGCGCGTACTGGGCGGTGGCGTGGGTGGGGTCCATGCGCAGCGCGCGAGAGAGGGCGGCGGCGCTCTCGTCGAAGCGCTCGAGGCGCTGCAACACCGAGCCCATCCGGAAGTAGCCCTCCGCGCTCTGGACCTCGCGCACGAGCGCGCTCAGCGCCTTCAGCGCCTCGTCGAGCTTGCCCGCGCGCTCGAAGGCGCTCGCCTTGGCGAGCTCGAGCCGCGCGGAGCTGCCCTTCGCGGCCGCGCCCTCGAGCACGACGATCGCCTCGGAGCCCTTGCCGGCCGCGGTCAGGGCTTCGCCCAGCGCGAGCAGGATGTCGGGGTCCTCGGGCGAGAGCAGCTTGGCTTGCTCGAGGCTCTTCAGCGCCTCGGCCGCGTCGCCCGAGGCCACGAGCAGCTCGCCCAGCGCCCGGTGCGCCAGCGCGCTCTCGGCGTCGAGACGCACCGCGCGTCGCGCCGCGTCCAGCGCGCGATCCGGCTGGCCGTCGTCGCGGTAGCACCAGGCGAGCTGCACCCAGTCGTCCGCGTGGTGGCCGCCGAGCGACGCCGCCTGACGCAGCGCCTCGAGGGCCTCCTGGACGCGGCCCGCCTCACGGTGGAGCCGGCCGAGGAGCGCCTGCGCCTCGCGAGAGGTGGCGTCCGCCTCCGCCGCGGCGCGCGCCTCCGCGTAGGCCTTCTCGCTCTCGCCGTCGTCGGCGAACGCGCGCGCCAACGCGACCCGCACGCCCGCGTCCTCGGGGTGGCGGTCGCGCGCCTCCACGAGCGCGTCGAGGAGATCGAAGCCGCGATCGGCCTTGCGGCAGGCCTCGGCGAGCTCGGGCGCGATCGGGGCCGGCGCGTCGGCGACGTGCATGGCCCGCTTCAGCGCGTCGACCGCCGCGTCCCATCGATCGGCGGCGCCGAGCGCGCGCGCGAGGCGGCGCTGGATGTCGGCGTCGTCGGGGCGCAGCGACGCGGCGCGCTCGAGCGGCGCGACGGCCTCCTCGGGCGCGCTCCGGTCTTCACGCGCCTTCGCCAGCCCGAGGAGCACGTCGACGTCGTCGGACAGCGCGGCGAGCTTGCCGTAGTGCGCCTCGGCCTCGCTCGGCATGCCGAGCGCGAGGTAGACGCGGGCCGCGTGCTCGTGCGCGTCGGCGCGCGTCGGGTCGAGCTCCGCCGCCTTCGCGTACTGCTGCACGGCCTGCTTGGGGCGCTTCTCGGCCTCGAGCACCTGGCCGAAGCCCACGAGGTACTTGGCCTCGTCGGGGCGGGCCGTCGCCGCCGCCTCGCTCTCCTCACGCGCCTTCGCGACGTCGCCGAGCGCGAGCATCGTGACGCCGAGGTAGTAGCGCGCCTCGGGTTCATCCGGCACGCGGTGACGGGCCGCGTTGAGCCAGTCGCGCGACTCGGAGTAACGCGCGAGCCGGCAGAGCGAGGCGCCCATGCCGACCGCGACGGGCCCATCCTGCACGCCGAGGTTCACCGTCTTCGAGAGCGCGTCGAGCGCCTCCTGCCAGCGCTCGGCCGCGAGGAGCGCGAGGCCGTGCGCGCGATGCGACGCGGCGTCGTTCGGCGTCAGCGACGCCGCCTCCGAGAGGGCGCCGACCGCCTCGTCGACGCGGCCCATCGAAAGCGCGAGCTCACCGAGCAGCCGGTGGAACCAGCCGACCTTCGGCTTCAGCTCCGCCGCGCGGCGCAGCTCCTGCAGCGCCTCGTCGTCACGGTCGACCGCCGACAGCGCCTCACCGTAGCCCGCGTGGCCGGCCGCGTCCTGCGGCGCCTTCGCGAGCGCCGCCTCGAACACCCCGATCGCCGCCGCGTGCTTGCCGAGCGCGTTGAGCGCGCGACCCACCTCGAAGGCGGTGTCCGCGTCGTCGGGCCGGAGCGAGAGCGCCTTGCCGAACGCCTTGGCCGCGTCGCCGTGCTGGCCGGCCGCCGCGTGCGCCTTGCCGAGCCCGCGCTGCGCGTCGAAGTCGTCGGGCGCCTCGGCGGCGGCCTCGCCGAAGACGGTGGCCGCGCCCGTGACGTCGCCCGACGCGAGCAGGAGATCGCCCAGAGCAACTTTGCGCGCGGTGCTCGGCGCGATCTCGATGGCGCTCCGCTGCGCGCCGATCGCGTCGTCCATGCGACCGATGGCCGCGTACTTATCGGCCACGTTCTCTTGCAGGCCGGCGTCGGCGGGCTCGGCCGCGCGCGCCTTGCCGAGCGCGGACGCCGCGTCGTCGACGCGCCCTTCCCGCGCGCACGCGTCGGCCAGCGCGAGCAAGGTGTCGACGCCGCCCTCCCCGACCTCGCTCGCCTTGGCGAGCGCGCGCGCCGCATCGGCGTCCCGACCGAGCGCCTGGTAGGCGCGACCGAGGGCGGCCCACGCCGCGCCGTCGTCGGCGCGATGACGCGTGGCGACCTCGAACGCGGCCGCCGCGGGCTCGTGACGGCCGAGCGCCGCGAGCACCTCGCCGTGCGCCTTCTGCGCCTCGGCGTGGTCGGGCCGAAGGCCTACCGCAGCACGCAAGGCTTCTTCTGCCCCCGCGTGATTCTGCGCCGCCGCGCGCACCTGGCCGAGGCCGAGCCACGCGTCGAAGCCGCTCGCGTTGGCCGAGGCCGAGGCGGCGAAGGCGGCCTCCGCCCCGACGAGATCACCGAGCGCCCGCCGCGCCCGACCGAGGCCGAGCTGGTTGTCGGCGTCGGGCGAGACCCGCGCCGCGCTCCGGTAGGCCTGCGCCGCCTCTTCCCAGCGACCCGCGGCCGCGCACGCCGCGCCGAGGCGAGCCGCGATGGCCGGGTCGTCGGGAGAGAGCGACGACGCCTGCTGGAGCGGCGCGACCGCGTCCGCCGGCCGGCCGAGGCGCTCGAGCACCCCCGCCAGCGAGAGCTGCGTGGTGAGATCCTCCTGGGCCATGCCCGCGGCCTGCGTCAGCGGGTCGAGCGCCTCGGCGTCGCGACCGAGCTTGCCGTAGAGGCGCCCTAGCGAGACGAGCGCGTCGGCCCAGCCGGGCGCGAGGTCGACCGCCTTGCGATAGGACGCGATGGCGGCGTCGGGCTGACCGAGCTTCGCCTGCGCCTGACCGAGCACGTGGTGGGCGTCGGCGGAGCCCGGCAGGAGGGTCACCGCGCGCGACAAGGCGCGGAGCGCGGCGTCGGCCTGCTTCTTGGTGAAGAGCGCGCGGCCATAGCCGAAGAGCACGTCGCCATCCATCGCCGCCTCGACGCCGCCCTCGAGCTGCACCGCCCGCTCGTAGCAGGCGAGCGCGCGATCGAGGTCGCCGCGGCGCTCCTGGACGTCGGCGAGCGCGGCGAAGAGCGCGCGGTCCTCCGTCTGGAGCTGGGCCGCGGCCTCGAGCGCCTCGGCCGCCTCGTCGTCGCGGAAGTCCTCCGCGAGCAGGATGCCGAGCCCGCGGCGCGCCGCCTCGAAGCCGAGTCCCAGGGCCTTGCGGTACGCCTCCTCGGCCCCGGTGGGCGCGCCGTTCGCGTGGCGCGCGTCGCCGAGCTTCGCCCAGCCCTCGCCGTGGTTGGGCAGCGCGGTGACCGCGCGCTCGAGCGCCGCGACCGCGTCGCCGGGCCGCTCGTCGCCGAGGTAGGCCATGCCGAGGTGCAGGCGCGCCTCGGGCTGATCGGGGAAGAGCGCGAGGCTCTGCTCGAGGTGCCGGACCGCGGCCTCGAAGCCGCCGCGACGGAGCTCCGCCGCGCCGAGCGCGGACATGACGCTCGCGTCGCCCGGCGCGCTCTGGCTCGCGGCGGTGAGCGCGGCCACGGCCTCGTCGTGCCGGCCGAGCAGGCTCAGCACGCGGCCGAGCTTCGCGTGCACGCCCTCGGGCACGCCGCCGCTGACGTCGATGGCGGACTGGTACGCGGCCGCCGCCTCTCCGGTGCGGCCGAGCGCGGCCAGCGCGTCCGCCTTGCCCACGAGCGCGGGGACGAAGCGGCCGTCGAGACGGAGCGCGTCGTCGAAGGCGGCGATGGCGCGATCGACCTGACCCGCCTTCAGCCGCGCGCGCCCGACGTCGCTCCAGCCGCGCGCCTCCTCGAGCCCGAGGGACGCCGCCTTCTCCAGGCTCTCGAGCGCCTTGTCGGGCGAGCCGGTGGCGAGGAGCGCGGCGCCGAGGCGTGCGTGGGTGACGGCGTCGTTCGGGGCGAGCGCGGCGGCGCGCTTCAGCGGGTCCACCGCCGCCTCCTCGAAGCCGAGCGAGAGGCGCAGGCTGCCGAGCGCGGCCTGCCCCTCCGCGTCGTCGGGATCGAGCGCGAGCGCGCGGCTCCACGCGTCGACCGCCTCGTCGTCGGCGCCGACCTGCTGCTTGGCCCGGGCGAGCTCGACCCACGCGTCGCGCAGCTGCGGCGACAGCTCGGTCGCCTTCTCGAAGCTCGCGCGCGCGTCGTCCGCGAGCCCGCGCGCCTTCTGCGCCTTGCCGAGCCGGGCGTGCAGCGCGCCGTCGTCGGCGTCGAGCTGCACGGCGCTGCGGAAGCTCGCCTCCGCGTCGGGGTAGCGCTCGGCCCGGAGATAGAGGTCGCCCAGCTCGGCGTGCAGCGAGGGCTCGCTCGGGCGGTGGGTCAGGGCCTGCTTCAGCGCCTCGGCTGCGCGCGTCTCGTCTCCGAGCCCCGATCGCGCCCGCGCGAGCGACACCCAGCCGTCGGCGTCCTGCGCCTCGCGCTGGGTGACGCGCTCGAACGCCATCACGGCGAGCTCGTGCTGCTCGCTCTTCAGGGCGCTGACGCCGAGCGCGCGCTGGGCGTCGAGCCGATCCGGCTCACGGTCGGCGCAGCGCTTCAGCGCCGCGACGGCGTCCGCGTGCCGACCGCTCTCCGCGAGGGCGCGCCCGTAGACGAACCACGCCTCGACGTCGAGGGGGGCCAGCTCGGTCGCCTTCTCGAGCGCGGGCAGCGCGCGCTCCACCCGCCCGAGGGCGAGCAGGGTCGCCCCGAGCCGGCTCTGCAGGCGCGCGTCCTCGGGCCGCGCCTCGGCCGCCTTGGTCAGCGGCTCGATCGCGTCGGCGTCCCGGTCGAGCGCGGAGTACGCGGCGCCGAGGCCGGCCAGCGCGTCCACGTCGCTTGCGGAGCGAGAGAGCACGGCGCGCCACGCCTCGACCGCCTCCTCGTGGGCCTCCGAGCGCACGGCGGCGTCCGCGTGCTGGCGGTGCGCGTCCAGGCGATCGGGGTCGAGCTTCGCCGCGCGTCGGTAGGCCTCGCGCGCCTCGGCCCACTTGTCGGCGTCGGCGTGCGCCTTGCCGAGCGCCATCAGCGCGTCCGGGTCGTCGGCGCTGAGCTTGGAGATGGCCTCGAGCACCTCGGCCGCGTCGTTCGGGCGCTCGAGCTTCGAGAACAGATCCGCGAGCGATCGCAAGATGCCTTCGTTCTCGGGGTCGACCTCGCGCGCCTTGCGGTAGGCGCGGACCGCTCGCTCCAGCTCTCCGCTCGACTCGTAGAGCGCGCCGAGGCTCGCGTGGGGCGCGGCGGACGCGCCGTCGAGCTGGGCGCTCTTCTCGAGCGCGGCGAGCGCCTCGTCGGTCATCTTCAGCGCGGCGCACGCCTGCCCGAGCAGGAGCTGCGCGGCGGCGTCGTCGGGGGCGATGCGGGTGCTCTGACGGAGCGACTGGCGCGCCGCCTCCCACTTCTCCTGGCCCGCCTCGGCGCGGCCCTTGCCGAGGTAGAGCGCCGCGTCGTCCGGCTCGTGCTCGAGCGCGGCCGCGAAGGCCTTCTCCGCCCCGCCGAGCTTGCCCAGCGCGAAGAGCACCGCGCCGTGGGCGGCGTGCACGTCGGCGCGATCCGGGAGCAGCCCGACGGCCCTCCCGAGCGCGGGCTCGGCCTCGGCGTCTTGCTCGAGGGAGCGATGCGCGAGCCCGAGCTGGAGCCAGCTCTCGCCGCGCTCCGCATCGCTCTCCACCGCCTTCTCGAAGGCCTTCACCGCCGCGCCGCGCTTGTCGAGCTTCGCCGCGGCGACGCCCAGCGCGTGGTGCGCGTCGGCCGAGCGCGGGTCGAAGCCCACGCTGTGATCGAGCGCGTCGTAGCTGCGCTCCCAGCGGCCCGCCGCCGCGGCCGCCACGCCGAGCCGGCAGAGCAGCTCCGCGTTCTGCGGCGCGAGCTCGACCGCCTTCTCCAGCTCGTCCGCCGCCTCCTCGTCGCGCTCGAGGTCACGCAGCACCGCGGCGAGCGCCGCGTGCAGCTCCGGCTCGGGCGGCAGGGTCTCGATGGCGTCACGGTAGGTGTCGACCGCCTGCTCCTTCTTGCCCAGCGCGACGCGCACCTCGGCCAGGGCGCGCTTGGCGCGGCCGCGGCTCGGCTCGACGCCCAGCGCCTCGTCGTACGCGCGCTCCGCCTCGGGCAGCGCGTCGAGCTTGCGCAGCGCGAGCCCGAGGTTCTCCCAGACGTCGGCGTTGCCCGAGTCCAGCTCCGCGCACTTGGTCAGCGCGTCCCGCGCGCGCTCCCACTGCTCGGCCCGCACGTAGCCGAGGCCGAGGTCGATCAAGAGCTGGGTGCTGTCACCGCCGCCCAGCTCGACCGCCTTGGCGTACGCGGCCGCCGACGCCTCGTGCTGGCCGAGCTTCTGGAGCACGCCGCCGTGGCCGGACCAGAGCTCGGAGACGTCCGGGTGCGCCTCGAGCGCCTGCGCGTAGACCTGCGACGCGTCCTCGAAGCGCTCCGCCTCCGCGAGCAGGGCGGCGCGCGGGCCGAGCCACTCGGTGCGCGCCGGGTCGAGCCGGCTCGCCTCTTCGTACGCGGCGATCGCCTCGTCGCGCTCCTCCGCCTTCGCCGCCGCCTCGCCGCGCAGCGCGTGGGCCTCGGCGTCGTCGGGCAGCCGCTCCACCGCGGCGCGCAGCTGCTCCAGCCCCTCCCCGCCGCTCCGCAAGAGGGCCTCGCCGAGCGCGAGGCGCAGCGCGCCGTCGTCGGGGCTCGCCTTCACCGCCGCGTTCAGGGGCGGCACCGCGTCGCCGTACTTCTCGATCTTCACGCGCACGAGCCCGAGCAGCGCCTTGAGCGACGCGTCCTCCGGGTCGAGCTCCACGGCCTTGCTCAGCCGCTCCTCGGCCACGGGCAGCTCGCCCTTCTTCTCGTGCAGGCGCCCGGAGAGCGCGAAGCCCTCCGCCCACTTCGAGTCGATCTCGAGCGCGCTCGTGAGGTGGTCCTTCGCCGCGTCGAGGTCGTCGAGCTCGAGGCAGGCCTTGCCGAGCCACTTGAACGCCTCGCCGATGTCGGGGCGGATCTTCACCGCGCGCGACAGCGTCTTGCGCGCGTCGTCCCAGCGCGCGACCTGGCTGAGGTTGAAGCCGAGCCGGGTCAGGCTCTTGGGCTCCTCCTCGTCGAGCTTCACCGCGCGCTGCCACGCCTCGACCGCCTCGGCGTGCTTGCCCAGCCGCTCGAGCAAGGCGCCGTGCGTGCGATGGACCTCGACGTCGTCGGGCTTGCGCTCCGCCGCGCGGCCGTACGCGCGCGCCGCGTCCTCCCACTTCTCGAGCTTCTCGCTGAGCCGCCCCGCCTCGAGGAAGCCGTGGATGAACTCCGGGTCGTGCTCGGCTGCCTTGAGGAACGCGCCGATCGCCTCGCGGTCGTCCTCGAGCGCCTGGCAGCCCTTCGCGAGCTCCTTGTAGGCGCGCGCCCGGACCAGCGGCTCCGGCTTGGCGCCGCCCTCGTCCCAGACGCGGATCGCCTTCTCTGCCGACTGCTGCGCCTGCTGCCAGCGCTCGACCGCGTTGTAGGCGATGGCGAGCTGCAGCGACGCGATGGCGTCCTCGGGCGCGACCTTCACCGCCTTCTGGAGGATCGGCACCGCCTCGTCCGAGCGCTCCTGGCGGTTGAGCGAGGTGCCGCGGATGACGAGCATCTCGGCGTTCTCTTCCTCCGCGCGCAGGACCGCGATCGAGGCCTTCTCCGCGTCCGCCCAGCGCTCGGCCTCGAAGTAGAGCCGCGCGAGCGCGGTCCACGCCTCGACGTTGCCGTCGTCGAGGGAGACGACCTTCTCGTAGCTCTTGACCACCTCGTCGGTCTTGCCGAGCTTCGCGCGCACCTGCGCGAGGGCCTCCTGCGTCTCGAAGTGCTCGGGGCGCATCTCGGCCGCGGTGACGAAGGACTTCTCCGCCTCCTCGAGCTGCTCGAGCGCGACCTGGGTCAGCCCGAGGGTGAAGAAGACCTCGGGGTCGTCTCGCAGCAAGGTCGACGCCTTGTCGAGCCGCTCGAGCGCCTCGTCGTTCTTCCCGAGGCGCCGGAGGCAGCGGCCGAGCTTGAAGTAGATGGCGCCGTCGTCGGGCAGGAAGCGCAGCGCGATCTTGTAGGAGTTGTGCGCCTCCTGGTCCTGACCCACGTGCTCGTAGACGCCGCCGATGGCGATGTAACCGTCGAGGAAGTCGGGATCGAGATCCAGCGCGCGCCGGTACGCCTCGATGGCGCGCTCGTCCTCCTCGAGGTGCTTGCACGCCTCGCCGAGCAGCTTGAGCCCCTCGACGTGGTCCTTCTCCTTGTCGACGAGCGCCTCGAGGACGCGCTTGCCGTCCTCCCACTTCTCGAGCCGATTGTAGGCCTGGCCGAGCGGGAAGAGCAGCGCGGGCACGTTCGGGGTGAGCTTCAGCGCGCGCTCGAAGCAGGCGATCGCGGGCTCCCACTTCTCGGCCGCGACGCACGCGGCGCCGCCCTTCTCGGGCGCGTCGGGGTGCTCGGGCGGATCCGCCTCCGCCTCGAGCAGGGTCACCGCGTGATAGGCGTCGGCCGCCGTCGCGACGTCTTCGACCTGCGTGGCCACCTCGGCGAGCACGTACTGGCAGTCGTTGCTCTCGGGCTTGATCGCCACCGCCTCCTTGAGGGGCGCGACCGCCTCGGCCGTCTGGCCGTCCTCGACGTAAGCGCGACCGAGGCCGTAGCGGGTGCCGAAGTGATCGGCCTTGCTCCGCCGCGCGCTCTCGTACTCCTTGATGGCTTTGTCGAGCTCGCCGAGCTTGTGATACGCGGACGCCAGCTGGTAGCGCTTGCGCGTGTCCTTGGGGTTGACCAGGAGACCCTGCTTGTAGAGGGTCACCATCTCTTTGAGCTTGGCGGGATCTTCCGACATGGGGGACGCCGACGATACCGAAGCGAGCAGCGCGATAGAAGAGCGGATCAGGCGGCCCGAGCGGTGAAGGCCTCAGGCTCCGCGCGCTGAACCCGGCGTCTCCATTTGGAGACAAGCCGGCGGAGGGCTATTCGCTCACGCGCGGCGGCTCGTAGGCGCGCGCCGGGTCGACCGCCTCCGCGTAGTCGCTCCCCCAGAGATCGTCGAAGAACGCCTCGAGCCGTCGCGCGAAGCTCCCGCCCTCGACGACGAAGCCCGCGTTGCGGCTGTGCAGGAAGTAGTCGCCCGCGGCGTTGCTGGTCCCGACCCACGACAGGGCGCCGTCGACGGTGAGGTACTTCGCGTGAATGGTGCGGGAGTAGGGCACGAAGCCGGTCGACGCCTCGGGGATGGTCACGACGCGCACCTCGACGCCGTCGACCTGATGGAGCGCCTTCAGGTCCTCGATGCGGCCGGGGCGGGTCTCCCAGTGGCTCACCATCAGCTGGACGCGGACGCCCCGGCCGGCCGCGGCGCGGAGGGCGTCGTCGAGGTCCCGCCAGGTGTCGCCGCCGTGGCCGACGAGGTGGTAGCCCATCACCTGCAAGCGGATCTCTCGCTCCGCGCTCGCGAGGGCCGCCTCGAGCCGCGGCCAGTCCCACTCGGCGCCCTCGGGGAGCGCGGGCTGCGGGCTGAACACGGGCCACACACGCGCCGCCTCGCCCTCGTAGTCGACCTCGACCGGGAAGCGGCGCGGCGTGCCGAGCGCCCTCGCCTCCTCGAGGGACGCGCCGCCGGCGAGCGCCCAGTCCATCTCGAACACGTCGGCCACCGCGCCCACCAGCGCGGGCTCGCGCACGAGCACGCCCAGCTCCTGGATCTCGGTGAGCGAGCGCCAGTCGAGGTTCTGGCTGCCCACGTAGGCCGCCTCGCCGTCGACCACGAAGAGCTTGGCGTGCTGGACCCCGCCGCCCGCGTGCGGGCCGAAGTCGAGGACGCGCACGTCCACGCCCTCGATCGCGCCCAGCTGGTCGGGCACCTCGGGCATGCGCGCGTGGAAGGCGGCGTCGAAGACCATGCGCACCCGCACGCCGCGCTGCGCCGCCTCCGCGAGGGCCGTGAGCACGGGCTCGAGCGCCTCGCCCTCCTCCGTGACGGCGTAGAAGAAGAGGAGATCGAGCGACTCGCGCGCCTGGCCGATGAGCGCGGGCCAGACGTCGACCGCGTCGGGCAAGGCGGTGTGATCCAGCGTGGTCTCCCTGGGCCACGACTCGACCAGGGTCAGGGCCGGAGCGCGCGCCGGAGAGGCCTCTTCGGTGGGCGGCGCGTCGGGCGCGGGCGAAGGCGCGCCTGCGCACGCCGAGAGGAGCAGAGACAGCCCGAGGAGTGCGCGCTTCATGGCGCGCGACGCTACAGCTTCGCGTCGAGACCGTCCACGAGCACCACCGGCTGGAGCACGGTGTCGACACGCAGCTCCGCGGGCACCAGCTGGCGCGGGTCGTCGATCACGAGGCGCAGCCCGAGGTCGGCGCGCAGCTCCTCGCGATCGAGCAGCGCGCGCACGAAGCGATCGACGAAGCCCTGCGGCATCGTGGCGCGCGCCTCGCCCGAGCTGGCCATCTGCGCGACGTCGCGCTCACGCCACACGGCCTCGCCGTCGACCGAGATCACGAGGCTGCGCACGTGCTCGAGCGGCAGCGGCGCGCCGTCTTGATCCTCGAGCACGAGGGTGGTCAGCACGAGGTCGAGCGCGCGCACGGCGCCGATGTCGCCCTTGGCCGCGAGCCGCTCCGCGCGCGCCGCCACGCGCTCCTGCGTGAGCAGGCGGGCGTCTTCGAGCGCGATGTCGACGAGGCAGGCGCCGTCCACCGGGGCGAACGTCACCACGCTGCGTCGCGCGTCCTCGGCCGAGCTCTCGACGGTGCCGAAGGGGCAGGTGTCCCTCGCGCGCTCCGAGAGGGAGAACGTGCGTTCGAAACGAAAGGGTTGCACCGATCCTTCGCCGAGCTCGACCAGGATGAGGTTCGCGCAGCCCGGCAGGAGCAAGGGCAGGGCGGCGGCGGCGAGGGCGGTGGCGCGCATGCGCGGCAACCACCGCACCTGACGTGCCGCGGCCGAATCCGGGGAATGCGGCGAGCGGCGTCGGGCAGAACGCCCCAACCGGGGCGGAGCGTGCGTCAGCGCTCTGACCGCGTCGGCGGGCGCCAGCCAGCCGTCGTCGGAGCTCACGCCGAAGGATTTGCCTCGTCAGCGCGAATCGCCGACCTCGGGCGGCCTCGGCGCGCCCGGTGGAGTAGGCTCTCGGCGCATGGCCCGCCGCCGCTTCGACCACAGCCGCGCCGTCATCGCTTTGGGCGGGGTCATGGCGATCGTGGCCGTGGCCGACCTCGCGCTGGGCTTCCCGATGGCGACGCGCTTCGCCCTGCGCGCGTCCGACCTGACCGAGGCGTGGGCGACCCTGCAGCACACACCGGGCGCCCCCGAGGCCTGGCGCTCGATCGGGACGCTCTGGAGCTACGCCTTCGTGCACGCGGGCGTCGAGCACATCGGCTTCAACCTCCTCTACTTCTGGTTCTTCGGCAGCCTGCTCTACGAGGTGGCCGGCGATCGCTGGGTGCTCGGGGGCTTCCTCTTCACCACCGCCACCGCGGGCCTCGCCTTCGTGCTGCGCCATCACGACGTCGGGCGAGCGACCGTGCTCGGCGCGTCGGGATCGGTCAGCGGGCTCGCGGGGCTCTACGTCCTGCTCGCCTTCCGCTGGAGCGCCATGCCGCACGCGTCCGCCTGGCCCCTCGCCCGGCCCATCCCGCCGGTCCAGGCCGCGCTCTTCGCGCTGATCGGGGCCGCGACCGACGTCTACATGCTGAGCGAGGGAGACGGCGTCGCGCGCGACGCGCACCTGGGCGGCTTCGCGGGCGGCCTGTTCCTGGGCATGCTCTTGACCACGTTCCTTCCAACCTGGGAGCAGTTCTTGCGCTCGAAGCTCGGCCCCTCTCGCCTGCTGGGGCGACGATGACCCACGCCGCCCTTCCCCCGGCTCGCATCCCCGCTCGCGACCCCGCTCGCGTCCGGGCTCGTCTCCTGCGTCGCCTCCCGCCTCCGACGCGCGCCCTCTGGCTCGCGCTCCTCTTCCTCGCCCCGTCCGTCGCCCCCGCCCTCGTCCCCACCCCGTCCCACGCCCAAGCCCAAACGGAAGCGGACTCGGAAGCGGAAGCGGAAGCGGACTCGGAAGCGGAAGCGGACTCGGAAGCGGAAGCGGAAGCGGAAGCGGACTCGGAAGCGGAAGCGGACTCGGAAGCGGACTCGGATGCGGAAGCAGAAGCCGCCCCCGCGCGCCGAGTCCCCCTCCCCCGCCCCACCCTCTCCCCGGAGGAGATGGATCCCCCGCCCGAGCCGCTCGAGCCGCCGCCCGAAGAAGAGGAAGGCGAGCCGCAGATCCTCTACCGCATCGGCACGGGCGACCACCCCGAGTGGGAGGAGGAGAACGCGCGCCAGGTGCCGAGAGACGTGTCGTTCGAGGTCCCGGGCGACGCCCGCACCGGGACCGGCGTGGGCGCGGAGGCGACCGCGATCGACGAGGAGCGCTTCGGCGAGCCGAGCGAGTTCGCGCTCGGCGCGGGCGTCAGCTGGGCGCGCCTCTTGACCAGCGTCGACATCGACTTCGTGCGCGTCGAGGAGCGCTTCGACTGGCGCATCCCGGACTTCGGCCAGATGCGGCTGGGGCTCAGCGCGTCCCAGTCGTTCGCCGCCAACCAGTACCTCGTCGGCGGCGGGCTGAGAGCGGGGCTGGGGGCCTACTTCTGCGAGACCCGGCTCGTGCGCTGCGAGATCGTGGCCGTGGTGCAACCCGGCGTGCTCGCGGGAGACGTGCTCGGAGCCCGCTTCGATCTGCACGGGTCGCTCGAGGCCCACTTCGACTTCGACGGCGTGTTCGGCGCGTGGGTCGAGGGGGGCTTCTCCATCCTCGGGACGGAGTCGATGTTCCAGGTCGGGGGCGTCGCGGCGATCCTGTTCTGATCGAATGGAGGCTTGACGGCCCCTCGCCCGGCCTGGTGTATTGCCGCGGCTGGAGAAAATCCGGCACGGATAGAATGCCCGCCCGAGGGGGCCGTCCTATCCGGTCCATTCGAAGGCTTCGTCGTGGGGGGACGGGCGAACAAGGGCTCGCGCCCCTCCGCGACATGCAGTTTTTACTGTCCCTGGAGGCGTCGTGAGCTCACCCCCGATTCGTATCCCCCACCTCGCGGCCGGGCTGGCCGCCACGCTGGCCATCGCGCTCGCCGCGCCCGTCGACGCGCAGATCGGGCCCGCCCGACGCATCACCGGCGCCCCCGTGGCCGCCGAGGCGGTGCGCGCGCGCTTCGCCTGGGGCGGCACCGGCGGCCGCATCATCTGGGTCAACCAGGCGGACGAGGTCTACTACCAGCGCGTTCATCGCAACCGCGTCGATCGGCACATCCGCATGCGCGGGCACACCGTCGGCGTGCAGGGCGACGCCACCGAGTACGTGATCCCCTGGGACAACAACAGCATCCTCGTGGTCACCCAGCGCGGGAGCCTCTACCGGCACCAGATCCGCAACGAGAGCGTCGGGCCGCCCGAGCAGATCCAGGGCGCGCCCGTCGGCACGCAGGGGCAGGACCCGGTCTTCATGTTCCGCGTCGCCAACCGCCTCATCAACGTCACCCAGCAGGGCGAGGTCTGGGCGCATCAGGTCGGCAACATCGTCTCTCCCCCGCAGCGGCTCGGGCGCGTGGCCATCGCGTCACCCCGCCAGGTCCGGCACGTCTTCAACGTCGGCCGCGCGGTCTACATCGTCAGCGACCAGGGCGAGGTCTACCGCCACGACGTGCACCCCGACTTCGGGCAGGGCCGCCTGGTGCAGACGCGGGCGAACTGGTTCGCGCAGCCGAACACGCGCTTCGCGCTCGTGATGAACAACGGGCTCTACGTGATCGGGCCCCAGGGTGAGCTCTGGGTGCACGACGTCAGCCGGCTGATGGCGAACCGCCGTGGGGTCCGCGGCCAGCGCGCGGCGCCGCAGGAGCCGACCCAGCAGCCGACGCCGCCCGGCTGATCGGCGCGACTGGCTCGAAACGAGACACGGCCGCTTCGCCGAGAGGGCGAGGCGGCCGTTTCACGTTCGGGACCGAAGCGCTCGCTCAGCGCGCGCGCAGGTAGTCGAGGATCGCCGCCTCGAGGGGCGACGGCTCCTCCGCGCCCGACCCGGCCATGGGGCGGGCGTAGCTCGCGGTCGTGAGGACGCGGGGACGCGCGGGCTGACGGGGCTCGCTGGCCTGGGGCGCGATGAAGAAGGGGCGGAGAGTGGCTCGCATGTCCCTCCTCAACGGCGCGCCCCACGGAGACTTGAGGTCACGCCTTCGCCGCCGCGGCGGCCTTGGGGCGCCCCTCGAACAGCCGGTGAGCGAGCATGCCGAGCGTCATCGTGACGACGAACACCGCCGCCTCGGCGCCGAACGAGCCGAGCGAGACGATGCCGGGGCCCGGACAGAAGCCGCCCAGTCCCCAGCCGACGCCGAAGAGCCCCGAGCCGACGAGGAGCGCCGGGGTCAGGTCCTGACGGCTCGGCACCTCGAACTTCCCGGCGAACAGGGGGCTCGCGCGCTTCAGGATGACCCGGAAGAGCACGAAGTGGACGGCGATGGCGCCGCCCATGACGAACGCCAGGCTCGGGTCCCAGCTGCCGAAGAAGTCGAGGAAGCCGACCACCTTCGAGGGCTGGGTCATGCCCGCGATCACGAGGCCGACGGCGAAGATCAGGCCGGCGAAGAAGGCCGCGATGGATTGCTTCATGACGCACCTCCCTGGAGCAGACGAACCGCCAGGACGGTCGCCGCCCCGGTGATGATGAACGTGACGGTGGCGACGATGGACCGGCGCGAGAGGCGGCTGATGCCGCAGACGCCGTGCCCGCTCGTGCAGCCGCTGCCCAGCCGAACGCCGAAGCCGACCACCAGGCCGGCCACCGCGATCATCGGGAGCGTGCGGTCGTAGGTGACCGCGAAGAGCTGCGGCTGGACCGCGAACATCGCGATCCCGCCGACGAGCAGGCCGCCGAGGAAGGCCGCGCGCCAGCCCAGCTCCCCCGCGCGCGGCAAGAGCACGCCCGAGAAGATGCCGCTGATGCCGGCGATGCGGCCGTTGAACAGGAGCAGCATCGACGCGCTGATCCCGATGAGGATGCCTCCGATCGAGGAGGCGATGGGGGTGAAGTCTTCCATGTCTAGGGCTCCAAACGGCCGCGGTGCCGGCTCCTCAATGTCGAGCCGCGCAGGCGGACCCGCAACCCACCGCTACACAGGATCCGTACCAAGCCCTCGGTGGATGTCCCGGGAGCCGGGTTGCAACGGCCCGAAACGCGGGCTGCAACGCGAACGCGCCAGGCGCGGCGACGTGCGACGGCGACTCCGACGTGGCGGGGTGGCGCGCTTCTTGTTGGGTGAAGTGGCATGCCACGCTCTCTCGCCCTCTCGCTCCTCATCGTTTCTTGTCAGACGCCCGCGCCGCGCCCGCCGCCGCCCTGCGACCCCACGGGCGGGCCCGTGACCTTCGAGCGCTCGCCCGGCGGCGTCCCCGAGGTGGACCCGGAGTGGGTGTTACGCAACCACTGCCGGGCGCGGGTCGTGGACGTGCGCGACGCGGAGGAGCTGGCCGGGCCACTCGGTCGCCTCCCCTGGGCGAGCCACGTGCCGCTCGCGGAGCTGGGGGAGACGGCGGAGGGCTGGGACCCGGACGCGCCGGTGGTGCTCGTCTGCCGGTCGGGTCGCCGCTCCGCGCGGGCCACGCGGGAGCTCGAGGATCTCGGCTTCAGCGCCGTGGCCTCGATGACGGGCGGCATGCTCGCCTGGCGCGACGAGGACCGACCGGTGGTGCGCGGCGCGCCCGCGCCACCGCGCCGACCTCTCCCCGCCGCGCACGCGGGGCCCCTGCGCGTCGGCGACATCGAGGCCCACCTCGGCGACCCGCGGCAGATCCGCTGGGTGAAGGCGGCGGCGCTGCTGATGCAAGGCACGCAGTCCTGCGTCGACGGGCGAGACCCGCGCTCGGTGGTGGGCACGCCGGGGGGCGACGCGGGGGAGCTGCTGCTGTCGCTCGCGGCGGCCGAGCGCGTGCGCGGCGCGCCCTTCGAGCCGGCGCAGATCGGCCCCATCCTGGACGCCTACCTCGACGCGTTCGGCCGCTTCTACCTCCACACCGACAGCCACGCGCTCGAGGCCCTCGAGCGGCACCTGGCTGACGACCCGCGCTTCTCCCCCGCGCTCGCCCGAGGGATCGAGCGGCTGGTGCGTCACCCCCCGCACGCGCTCGAGCCCGCGCTGCTCGACGCGCTCACCACGCCCGCGCACATCGGGTGCGGGCATCTGCGGCTCATCCGCGCTCACCCGGAGGACTACGAGGTGCGGCCGGAGCTGAGCGAGACGCTGCTGCGCGCCATCTTCGTGCGCCTCTGGCGCGGGGACGCGATCGACTTCGTCGTGCTCGAGGGTGGGCACGCGGAGGGCGCGGTGGTGGACGTGGTCCTGGGCGGGCCCGTGCACCCCTACACCCGCGTCCCGACGGTGGCGCCTCGCATCGGGGACCGCGAGCTGTTCGTGAACCACCCCCAGGTGAGCGCGTGGCTCCGCGAGCAGAACGCGAGCTTCCTCGTCGAGCAGGACCCGGCCCTGCGGGCGCACGCGGACCCGCAGGGGGGACAGGCGGCGCTGCAGCGCGAGCTCGAGCGGCTCGGGCGCGTCCAGCTCCAGGCCACCCTGCACCACCTCGCCGACGGCCTCCCTCTCTACCGCGCGCGCGTCACGGAGCGACGCATCGAGGTGGAGGAGGTCCGATGAGACCGCTCGCGCTCCTGCTCCCGATCCTGGCCCTGACCTTCCTCGCCCCCGACGTGGCGCGCGCGCAGGGCTGGCCCGACGCGCTCGGCCCCTTCACGGTCGGGGACGACGTCGCCTCGCTCCGGCTGTCCGGGATCGCGCAGCTGCAACTCCAGACGGAGGCCCCGGGCGAGACGGCGCTCCGCATCCGGCGCCTCCGCCCGATCCTGCGCCCCTCGCTCGCGGACGGCCGGGTCCAGGGGACCGTGCACCTCGAGCTGGTCCCCGGCGGGATGGAGCTCATCGATCTCTTCGTCGACGCCTCCCTGGTGCCCGGGCTGCGCGTCCGCGTCGGTCAGTTCAAGGTGCCCTACACCGAGTACTGGCAGCAGTCGCTGATCCACCTCGCCAACGTGGACTGGCCGCTCACGAGCCGCTGGTTCGGGGGCGAGCGGCAGCTCGGGGTGATGGCCCACGGCGAGCTGGACGCCTTCGGCTACGCGGTGGGCGCGTTCGCGGGCGAGAACCGCCGGGGCGCGTACGCCCGAGAGCTGCCGCGCGTGTACGGCGAGTCGCACGGGAATCCCTCGAGCCTGACCGATCCCCGCCCCCCCGAGCCGCTGCACCTCGAGCTGGCGGGGCGCGCCGTGCACTCCGCGGACGGGATGGACACCAGCACGGTCATGGACGTCTCGGGTGGGCCTCTCCGACACGCCGTCGCGCTCAGTGTGGCGTGGGACACCGATCCCACCCATCGCCGTGACTACGCGCTCAGGGTCGCGCCCGAGCTCTGGCTGAAGGCGTTCGGCGTGAGCTTCGTCGGCGTCGTGCACCTCGGGCTGTTCGAGGACGCGGCCGGCGCCGCCCGACCGGCCGGCGTCGGTGTCCTGGGGGAGCTGGGCTGGCACGCGCACCGCCACGTGGAGCTCTCGCTGCGCTTCGCCCGGGTGGACCTCTTCGACGCGCTGCGCGCCGACGCCTCCGACTGGGCCGCGGCCCTCGAGCCTTCGGATCTAGGCGCTCGCGAGGCGTGGGAGGCGCAGTACGGAGACGTCGGCAGCCTGCGCGCGACGCAGGAGCTGACCTTCGGGGTGAACGTGCTCATCATCGGCCGCAGCCTGTCGTGGATGAACGATGTCGCCTGGATGCGGACGGAGCGCAGCGACGGCGCGCGCGACGCGCTCAGGCTCCGAAGCCAGCTGACCCTGGCCTTCTGAGCGCGTTCCAGGGCGCGTTTCACGTCGTTGCGAGGGGCCGCTCGCGTCGCACCGAGACCGTCGGCACGCGTCGTGCTCTAACGGGAGCCATGAAGACGCTGACCAAGTGGGTGCCCGCGCTGGGCTGGATGCGCGGCTACGACGCGAGACGTGACCTGGCCGGTGACGTGTCGGCCGGCCTGACCGTGGCCGTGATGCTGATCCCCCAGGGCATGGCGTACGCGATGCTCGCCGGGCTCCCGCCCGTGATCGGCCTCTACGCGTCCGTGGTCCCCCTGCTCGTCTACGCGCTGCTGGGCACGAGCCGCCAGCTCGCGGTCGGCCCGGTGGCCATGGTCTCGCTCCTCGTCGCCACCGGCGTCGGCGCGCTCGCGGAGGCCGGCTCGAGCGAGTACGTGCTGCTCGCGGTGGTGCTGGCCGGCATGGTCGGCGTGCTCCAGCTCGCGATGGGCGTGTTCCGTCTCGGCAAGCTGGTCACGTTCCTGAGCCACCCGGTGATCAGCGGCTTCACCTCGGCGGCCGCGATCATCATCGGGCTGAGTCAGCTGAAGCACCTCCTGGGCGCCTCCATCCCGCGCAGCGCGCACCTGCACGAGCTGCTGCTGAACGCGTCGCGCGCCCTGCCCGACACCAGCCTCCCCACCCTCGCGATCGGCGCGGTGGCCGTCGTCATCCTGCTCGTGCTGAAGAAGCGCGCGCCGCGCTTTCCGGGCGCGCTGACCGTCGTCGTGCTCGGCACCCTGGTGACCTGGGGCTTCGGGCTGCACGAGGCGGGCGTGGCGATCGTCGGCGACGTGCCGGCCGGGCTGCCGACGCCGAGCGTGCCCGGCTTCGACCTGGCGAAGCTCTCGGCGCTCTTGCCGACCGCTCTGGTGATCTCGCTCGTCGGGTTCATGGAGTCGATCAGCGTGGCGAAGGCGTTCGCCCGCAAGAACCGCTACGAGGTCGACGCGAACCAGGAGCTCGTCGGGCTCGGCCTCGCCAACGTCGCCGGCTTCTTCTTCGGCGGCTACCCGGTGACGGGCGGCTTCAGCCGCACGGCGGTCAACGGACAGGCGGGCGCGCGCACCGGCCTCGCGAGCGCCATCACGGCGGTGGTCATCGGCGTGAGCCTCCTGTTCTTCACCCCGCTCTTCCACTTCCTGCCCAACGCGGTGCTCGCCGCGATCGTGATGACGGCGGTCTTCGGCCTCGTGGACTGGAAGGAGGCGAAGCACCTCTGGCACGTGAAGCGCCCGGACGCGGTGCTGCTCGGCCTGACCTTCGTGGTCACGCTCTTCGTCGGCATCGAGGAGGGCATCGCGGCCGGCGTGGTCACGTCACTCGCGTTCTTCGTGCACCGCAGCACGCGCCCGCACCACGCCGTGCTCGGGCGGCTGCCCGGTACGACGCTCTACCGCAACGTCCGGCGCTTCGACGAGGCCGAGGAGCTGGAGGGCGTGAAGATCTGGCGCTTCGACGCGAGCTTCTACTTCGCCAACGCGGATTACTTCCGCGACCAGGTGGACCGGCTGCTCCTGGACGGAGAGACCCGAGCGCTGGTCCTCGACGCGAGCGGGATCAACGATCTGGACGCGAGCGCGGAGTCGATGCTGCAGGACATCCACACCCGCCTCCAGGGCGCGGGAATCGCGCTCTTCGTCGCGAACGCGAAGGGCCCCGTGCGCGACGTGATGGCGCGGGGTGGCTTCACGGAGAAGCTCGGCGAGGCGCAGTTCTTCCTCGACCTCCACCGCGCCGTCGAGCGCGCGCTGGAGGCGGCCGGCGAGCGCTCGGACGAGCGGAGCGAGCTCAGCCCAGCGCCCGCTCCACCACCTGCATCAGCTCGTCCACTCGCCACGGTTTCTTGAGGAACACGGTGTGCGCGGAGTCGGCGACCGACTCGAGGGTCATGTCGGAGTAGCCGCTCGTCAGCACGATGGGCAGCGCGGAGTTCTCCTCGCGGACCTTGGCGTGAACCTCGAGCCCGCTCATCCCCGGCATGGTCACGTCGAGCACCATCAGGCCGACGCGGTCCTCGTGCTCCGCCATGAGCGCGAGCGCGTCGGCCCCGTTCTCCGCCTCGATGACGCCGATCCCGCGCCGCTTCAGCACGCGCGCCGCGAGGCGACGGACGGAGGCCTCGTCGTCCACCACGAGCGCGAGCATCCGCGTCTCCTTCGGCTGCGGGGCGGTCGCGTCGGGCGACGCCAGCTCGTGGCTCGGCGCGACGGCCGGGAAGTACATCGAGAAGCGCGTGCCCTGGCCCACCTTCGAGCGGCACACCGGGAAACCGCCATGCCCACGCACGATGCCGTCGACCGCGGCCAGCCCGAGCCCGCGGCCCTCCTTCCTGGTGGTGAAGAACGGCTCGAAGATCCGGGTGCGCACGTCGGGCGCGATGCCCGGGCCGTCGTCCTCGACCTCGAGCACCGCGAACGGGCCGGGCTGCACGCGAGCCTCTCCGAGCAGATCGAGGTCGTGTCGGCTCAGCTCGCTGGCGTAGGTCCGCACCGTGATGTGCCCGCCGTCCCCCTCGATCGCCTGGGCCGCGTTGCCGACCAGGTTGAGCAAGATCTGCCGCGTCTGGCGCGCGTCGAGCCGGGCCCGGCAGCCCTCCGTCTTCAGATCGAGCTCCAGGCTCGCCTTCTCGCGCGTGGTGAGCCCGAGCAGGCGGCTCATCGACTGCACGATGTCGGCCAGCTCCGCCACCTCGACCACGAACTTGCCGCGCCCCGCGTACGCGAGCAGCTGCTCGGCCAGCTCCTGCGCGCGGTGGCTGGCCTCGACGATCTCGTCGAGCGACTCGCGGGTCTCCTCCGCCGACGACGACTCTCGCGCCAGCGACGCGTTGCCCAGGATGGCCACGAGCAGGTTGTTGAAGTCATGGGCCACGCCGCCCGCGAGCAGGCCGAGGCTCTCGCGCTGCTGACTCGTCTGCAGGTCCTCGATCTCCCCCCGCGCGAGCTGCGCCTCGATGAGCACGAAGAGCCCCGTCACCCGATCGCGCGAGTCGGTGCGAGGCACGTAGCGGACGCGCGCCGGCACCGAGCGCCCCTCCACCTGCACGGTCACGTGGAACTCGACCGCGCGGCCTGCGAGGGCCGACGCGAGCCGGGGCCGGGCCACGGGCACGAGCGCGGACGGCAGCACGTCCTCCGCCGCCCGACCGATCACCTGCTCCCCCGTCCGGTTCAGGAGCGTCAGGTACCGCTCGTTCGCGTGCACGTAGCGTAAGCCGTCGTCGAGGAAGGCGGCGCCGATGGGGAGGGCGCCAACGAGCCGCTCGATGCTGCGCGCGGACTCGAGGCGCTCGGTCTCCAGGCGCTGCCAGGCCGAGACGTCCCGGACGCTGCAGACGAAGGCGCGCCGGTCGTCGTCGGTGTCGACCCGGCTGATCAGATACTGGAGATCGAGCGGGGCCTCGTCTTCACGCTCGAGGCGGTAGTCTCCGGTGCCCCACTCGTGCGTCTGCGTCACGCCGTCGAGCGCCTCGCCGAGCGCCTCGTCGAGCACCTCGCCCAGGCCGCCCATGCCGAGATCTCGGACCCGGCGGCCCCGCAGCTGATCGGCCGTGAGTCCGAGCGCGACGCGCGCGGCGCGGTTGGCTTCGGTCACCCGGAACGTGTCGTCGACCAGCAGGAGCCAGTCCGAGGTCGAATCCAGGATCGTCGTGATCGTCTCGGCGTACTCCTCGCGCACCTTGCGCGCGGCGCGCTCGCGCTCGGCCCGCCGCGCCTCCGCGCTGACGTCGCGGGTGATGGTGACGCGCCGGAGCTGCTCGCTCTCGTCGAAGGGGAAGCTCCGGCGCACCAGATGTCGCACTCGCACCCCGGCCTCGTCGGTGAGCCGGAAGCGCACCTCGGACGCCTTGGTGCGGGACTCGTCTCGCATCGCCCTCACCTTGTCCACGTCGGCGGCGTGCACGCGGCTCAGCCACTCGTCGTTCTCGAGGAGGGCGCCGTACGCGGGGTTGGCGTAGAGGCGCTCGCCCGAGGCGAGGTCCTCGAGCTCGAACGCGTCCGGGATGTTGTCCGCGAGCTGGCGGAAGCGCTTCTCGCGCGCCACCATCTCGGCCTCCGCGCGCCGCAGCCGCGTGAGGTCCGCGGTGGTGATCACCGCGCCGCCGAGTGAGCCGTCCGCGTTGCGGTAGGGGAGCGCGCGCACGAGCAACACGCTCCCCTCGTCGGTCGTGACTTGCCGCTCGATCGGAGTGGTGCCCACCTCGAGCGCCTCGATCTCGTCGAGGAAGGTCGAGGCGTCGAAGCGCGCGGCGATCTCGCGGAGCGGGCGGCCGACGTCGCGGGGATCGAGGTGGAAGAGGGTCCCCGCGGTTTCGGTGGCGAGGCGAACCCGCTGGCGCGCGTCGAGGAAGAGGATGCCGATATCGCTCGCGCGAAGGAGGTTGTCGATGTCGGCGTTGGCGCGCTCGAGCTCCTCGATCTTGCGCTGGTGCTCGCTGTTGACGGTGTAGAGCTCCTCGTTGACCGAGTGCAGCTCCTCGTTGGCGCTCTGGAGCTCCTCGTTCGAGACCGTCAACTCCTCATTCGTGGCGCGGAGCTCCTCGCTGCTGGCCGAGAGCTGCTCGATCATGCCCTGCAGATGCGACCGCGTCCGCTCGAGCTCGAGCTCCAGCGCCTTGGTGCGCCCCATCACCTCCGGCTCGGCGGTCGTCTCGATCGCGATCTCCCGGAAGGACAGGAGCGCGTTGACGTGCTCCCCGCTGACCAGGGAGCGCACCCCGAGCTCGATGCGCTTCGAGGCGTCCGGCCCGTCGACGACCAGGCTCGTCGGCTCACCCGTCCGGAAGACCTGCTGGAGCGACGCGACCACCGGCGCCACCATCGGTCGGGGCAGGAGATCGGTGACACGTCCGGTGACGCGCCCCGTCCCGAGCTGGAGGAAGCGCGCGGCGTCGCCGAAGACGTGCACGAGCTTGTGCTCCCGGTCGATCATCAGGCTCGGCGGGACGTAGGCCTGCAGCAAGCTCTCGTACGCGTCCTGCAGCGGCGGCGCCGCGCGGCGCGCGCGCGGACCGAGGTGGGTCGGCGTGGGGAGCGGGATGCGCCGACGATCTGGCATCGACGCCGCTCGCTTGCGGAAGATACGCGCGCGGCGGTCGAGCACGTCGAAGCCGGGCGCGAGCTCGCCGAGGGACTCGCTCGGGCCCAGGAACAGGTAGCGCTGCGAATCCAGCGCGAACATGAAGGAGCCGAGCACGCTCTGCTGCGCCTCACCCGTCAGGTAGATGAGGAGGTTCCGGCAGACGACGAGATCGATCCGTGTGAAGGGCGGGTCGGCGAGCACGTCGTGCGAGGTGAAGAGGATCATCTCGCGCAGCTCCTGGCCCACCCGCCAGCCCGCGGCCTCCTCACGAAACCAGCGCGCGCGCCGCTCGGGGCCGAGCGGCGCGAGCGCCTCCGCGGAGTAGAGGCCCTCGGCCGCCACCTCGAGCGCCTTCTCGCGCACGTCGGTGGCGAAGATGCGGATGTCGCTGAGGGGACGGCCCCGGCGCTCCGCCTCCTCCGCGAACAGGATCGCGAGCGAATAGGTCTCCTCCCCCGACGCGCAGGCGCAGTCCCAGACGCGCAGCGGCTGCGCCTCCTCGAACAGCGGCTCGACGACCTCGCGGGCCAGAGACCGGAAGTGCCCCGGATCCCGGAAGGCCTCGGTCACGCCGATGAGCACGTCCCCGTAGAGGCGCTCGGCCTCGCGCGGATCGTCTTCGACGCGCTCGAGGAACTCCACCTCGCTCCGCACCCCGAGCGAGGCCATGCGGCGGTGCACGCGCCGCTGCAGCGTGAGCGCCTTGTAGCGGCTGAAGTCGATCCCGAAGACGCGCTCCAGCGTCTCCACCAGCCGCTTCGCCGAGGCGTCCTCCGGGGGCTCCGACCGGAGCGGCCCGTCCAGGGCCACCTCCATGCCGCGGAGGTGCGCGTCGACGAGGTCACCGATCTGCCACGGGCTCGCCGAGCGCTGCACGAGCCCCGCGCCCAGCACCGCCTCGGGCATGGACGGGAACTCCGCGGTGTCGGGCTCCTGGGCCATCACGAGACCCCCGGCGCCGCGAATGGCGCGCGCGCCCTCTTTCCCGTCGTTGCCCGAACCCGAGAGGATCACGGCGACGGCTCGGTCGCCCCAGCTCGCCGCCGCGCTCCGCATGGCGTGATCGATCGAGCGCAGGTCCCCCGGCGGAGATTCCGCGAGACGGAGCGTGTCCCGGTCCACGCTCACCACGTGTCCCCCGGGGGCCACGTAGATCGCGCCCGCCTCGATGGGCTCATCCGAGTCGAGGGCGCGCACCGGCAGCGGCGCGTGCTGCGAGAGGAGGTTGGGCAGGAGCGTGGGGTGGGACGGACTGAGGTGCTGCACCACGAGGACCGCCGCGCGCGCCGCCTCTCCATCGAGGGTCGCGCACAGCTCGGTCAGCGGCTGCAGCCCTCCGGCGCTGGCCCCCACCACGACCATGTGCGTCGGCGCTGTGCTCGCCGTGTCCTCCACCGCGCCCCCCTTCGAGATCACCCCTCGAAGTGGAGTATCACGTCCATCGGCGATCCGGCCGTCCACGCTCGGCCATCACATGCACACGACCCCAGAATCCGCCCGAAACCGACCATCTCGGCCATCGTCCGGCTGCTATCGGGGGTATCGCGGGTAGCTGCCCAGGACCTGGACGCGATCACAGCGTTCTTCGAGCGCGGCGATGCCCGCCACCACCGACGCGTCGTCGCGGTGCCCCTCGATGTCGATGACGAACATGTACCGCCACGCGTCGCCGCGGCGGGGCCGCGACTCGATGCGCGTCATGTTGACGCCCGCGTCCTCGATCACCGCGAGCACCCGCCGAAGCGCGCCGCGATTGTCGTCGTCTCGCACGGCGAAGGCGAGCGTCGTCTTGTCGTCCCCGGTCGGCTTGGCGTCCTCCTTGCCGATCATGACGAAGCGCGTCTCGTTCTCGGCGTGGTCCTGGATGCGCGCCGCGAGCGTGGGCAAGCCGTGGATCTCCCCCGCGAGGGCGCTGCCGATCGCCGCGCCGCCGGGATCTCGACGCGCCTCCTGCACCGCGCCGGCCGTGGACGAGGTGTGGACCAGCTGCGCGTGGGGCACGTTGCGGTGCAGCCAGTCGCGACACTGCGCGAGCCCCTGCGGGTGGCTGTAGACCCGCTCCACCGCCGGGAGCGCCGCGACGCGGCCCATCAGGCAATGCTCGATGGGCACGACCACCTCGCGTCGGATCCTCACGCCGCCGGCGAGGAGCGCCTCGATCGCGCTCGCCACGGATCCCTCGCTCGAATTCTCGAGCGGCACCACGCCGAACTGCGCGCGATCGGCCCGCACCGCGTCGAAGACCCCCTCGATGGTCGCCGCCTCGACGTAGCGCGGCGCGTAGCCGAAGAGCGTGCGGGCCGCGGTGTGGCTGAAGGTGCCCGCGGGGCCGAGGTAGCTGACGGTCACCGTGGACTGGAGCGAGACGCTCGCGCTCATGATCTCGCGGAAGACGGCGACGATGGCCTCCTTCGGGAAGCGGCCCGCGCCCCTGTCGATCACCTTGCGCAGGAGCGCGTTCTCGCGCTCGGGATCCACGGTGCCGAGCCCGCTCGCGCGCTTCGCCTCGGCGATCTCCGCCACGAGATCGGCGCGCTCGGAGAGCAGCGCGAGCAGCTTGGAGTCGACGGCGTCGATGCGCTCGCGCAGCGCCGACAGGTCCTTCTTCTCACTCACCTCACTCATCTCACTCATGGGTCGCGCTCGTGGAGGAAGCATGCACCCCGTGGACCGCGCGCCCGCTCGGGTCGGCGTTCGCCGCGAAGGCCGCGTCCCAGGCGAGCGCGGTCTCGGTGCTGCAGGCGATGGACTTGCCGCCCGGCACCTGCTTCGCGGCGTCGGGGTGATCGAAGAGCTCCTCGAAGATCATCCGGTAGGTGTACCCTTCTTTGGTCCCGGGCGGGGCGTGTTCGAAGCGCTCGGCCGCGCCAGCCAGCTCCGCGTCGCTCACCTTCGCCGCCGCGTGAGCCTTCAACCCGTCGATCCACCCGTAGCCGACGCCGTCCGAGAACTGCTCCTTCTGTCGCCAGAGGATCGAGCCGGGCAACAGCCCCGCGCACGCCTCGCGCAGGACCTGCTTCTCCATCTTGCCCCGCGTGATCATCTTCGCGGCCGGGTCCATGCGCATCGCGACCTCGAGGAAGGCCTTGTCGAGGAACGGGACGCGCGCCTCGACGCCCCACGCCGCCATCGACTTGTTCGCGCGCAGGCAATCGTACTTGTGCAGCTGGGAGAGCTTGCGCACCGTCTCCTCGTGCAGCGCGCGCGCGTCGGGCGCCTTGTGGAAGTAGAGGTAGCCGCCGAAGATCTCGTCCGAGCCCTCGCCGCTGAGCACCATCTTGATGCCCATCGCCTTGATGCGGCGCGCGAGCAGCCACATCGGCGTGGCGGCGCGGATGGTCGTGACGTCGAAGGTCTCGAGGTGCCAGATGACGTCGCGGATGGCGTCGAGCCCCTCCTCGAAGGTGTAGGTCAGGCCATGGTGCACGGTGCCGATCGCGTCGGCGGCGACCTGCGCCGCCTCCAGATCCGGGGAGCCCGACAGGCCGATGGCGAAGCTGTGCAGGCGCGGCCACCACGCCTCCTCGCGCTCGTCCGTCTCGACGCGTCGACGCGCGTGCCGCATCGCGAGCGCCGCGACCACCGAGGAGTCGAGCCCGCCCGAGAGCAGCACGCCGTAGGGCACGTCGGTCATCAGCTGCCGCGCGACCGCGTCCTCGAGCGCGCCGCGGACCCGCTCGCGGTTCACGTGCCCGCCGTCGACCTCCTCGAACTCGCGCCACGTGGGCCGGTAGTAGGCGCGCGTCGCGCCGACCTCGCTGTCGAGCACGTGCCCGGGCGGGAACTCCTCGATGGACACGCAGTCGTCGAGCAGCGCCTTCATCTCCGAGGCCACGTGCAGCCGGCCCTCCGCGTCGCGCCCCGTGTAGAGCGGGATGACCCCGATGGGATCGCGCGCGATCACGTAGCGGTCGTTGGGCTCGTCGTAGAGGACGAAGGCGAAGATCCCGTCGAGCTCGTGCACGAAGTCGGCGCCCTTGGCGCGGTAGAGCGCCAGGATCACCTCGCAGTCCGACTGCGTGCGCCACGGGTAGGCGGCGTGGGCCTCGCGCACGCGCCGGTGGCCGTAGATCTCTCCGTTCACCGCGAGCACCGTCCCGCCCGGTCCGAGGAGCGGCTGGCCCCCGCTCGCCGGGTCGACGATGGCCAATCGCTCGTGCGCGAGGATGGCGCTGCCGCCGGCCCAGAGGCCGCTCCAGTCCGGCCCACGGTGTCGCATCGTCTTGCTTCGCGCCAGCGCCTGCTCGCGGAGCGCCGCGGGGTCACCGGAGACGCCGAGGATGGCGAATATCGAACACATCGCGTTGCCTCTCGTGTGGGGAAAGGCCTTACGACGCGACGCGTCACGCCTGAGCCTATCCGTGCGAAGTCTCACTGGTAGCCCTGACGCGCCGCGTTGTCCAGCCGAGCCACTACGTCCATTTTTGGGGGCTTTCGTGACGAACTGGAAAACTGGCCGGTCGTCCTTGACACGCCGCGTCGTAGCGATCATCGTCCGCTCCGTGATGCAGCTCACGTCCCAGCCCAGCGCGTTCGAGGCGGCCCGTCGGTCGTCCTCGCCGAGCGATGCGGGCGTGAGCGCGCAGCTGGACGCGGCCCTCCTCGGGGGCCGCGTCGTCGTTTCCGTCGTCCTCGTAGTCGTCGTACTCCTCGCCCTCCTCGTCCTCATTACGGGCGGTGGGGCGCTCCTCGGGTAGTCTAGACGACTTTCTTCGATGTGAGCCCCCGCCGCCGAGAGGCAGCGGGGGCTCTTTGCGTTTCTGAACCCTGACCCTGGCAAGCACCATGACCACACCACGCCGCCGCTGGTTCGTCCCCGCCGACCTCTACGAGGTGCGCGCCGCCGTCGCGACCGCGACCGAGAAGAAGCCGCGTCGCCCGGTGCCCTCTCCGCGCTCCGGGCGCATCAAGCACGGCGTGGAGCGCGCGCCGCACCGCTCGCTGCTGCGGGCGACGGGCGTCAAGGAGGACGAGCTCGACCTGCCCTTCGTCGCGATCGTGAACTCGCACGCCGACATCGTGCCCGGGCACGCGCACCTCGGGGAGCTCGGCAAGCTCGTCAAGGACGCCGTGCGCGCGGCGGGCATGGTCCCGTTCGAGTTCCACACCATCGCCGTCGACGACGGCATCGCGATGGGTCACGAGGGCATGCGCTTCTCGCTGCCGAGCCGCGAGCTCATCGCCGACAGCGTCGAGACGATGATCCGCGCGCACTGCTTCGACGCGATGGTGTGCATCCCCAACTGCGACAAGATCGTGCCCGGGATGCTGATGGCGGCCGCGCGCCTCGACATCCCCACCGCCTTCGTCAGCGGCGGCCCGATGCCCGCGGGCAAGCTCCCGGACGGCACGGCGGTGGATCTCGCGAGCGTCTTCGAGGGCGTGGGGCAGCTCAAGGCCGGGAAGATCGCGCTCCGCCAGCTCGACACCCTCGAGAAGAGCGCCTGCCCCGCGTGCGGCAGCTGCAGCGGGCTCTTCACGGCCAACAGCATGAACTGCCTGACGGAGGTGCTCGGGCTCTCGCTGCCCTTCGGCGGCACCACGCAGGCGAAGACGCCGGCCCGCGAGGCGCTGGCCCGGGCCACGGCCGACCGGCTCGCGGACCTCATCGAGCAGGACCTGACCGCGCGGCAGATCCTCACCGACGCGGCGTTCGAGGACGCCTTCACCGTCGACGTCGCGCTCGGCGGGAGCACCAACACCGTGCTCCACCTGCTCGCCATCGCGCGGGAGGCGGGCGTGGACTTCCCGCTCGAGCGCGTCGACGCGATCAGCGCGCGCACGCCCTACCTCTGCAAGCTCAGCCCGGCGGGCCGCCACCACATGGAGGACCTGCACCGGGCGGGGGGCGTCCCGGCGGTGATGAAGGAGCTCGCCGATCTCCTCCACCTCGACCGGCCGAGCGTGTCGGGCGAGACGCTGGGCGACATCGTCGGGCGCGCCGACAACCAGGACCCGGAGGTGATCCGCCCACGGGACGAGCCGTGGTCCGAGACGGGCGGGCTCGCGCTGCTCTTCGGCAACCTCGCCCCCGAGGGCGCGGTGGTGAAGGTCGGCGCGGTCGACCCCGAGATGCGTCGGCACGAGGGCCCGGCGCGCGTCTTCGACAGCCACGACGCGGCGGTGAGCGCGATCCGCGAGCGGCGCATCCACGCAGGCGACGTGGTGGTGATCCGCTACGAGGGCCCGGCGGGCGGCCCCGGCATGCAGGAGATGCTCGAGCCGACGAGCGCGCTGACCGGCATGGGGCTCGGCGCGAAGGTCGCGCTGATCACCGACGGGCGCTTCAGCGGCGCGACGCGCGGCGCGGCCATCGGACACGTCAGCCCGGAGGCCGCCGCGCGCGGGCCCATCGCCGCCATCGAGGAGGGCGACCGGATCGCGATCGATCTGGTGGAGAAGCGCCTCGACGTGCGCCTGAGCGACGAGACGCTGAGGGCGCGCCTCGACGCGCTGCCGCCCTTCCGCAGCCGGGTCCGGAGCCGCTGGCTCCGCCGGTACGCGCACCTGGTCACGAGCGCCAGCACCGGCGCGGTCTTGCGAGATGACTTCGGAGGAGACGACACATGAGCCGCGACGCCAGCACGGACGGAACGATGACGGGCGCCTGCGCGCTGTGGGCCGCGCTCGTCGCCGAGGGGGTGGACGTCGTCTTCGGCTACCCCGGCGGCGCGATCATGCCCGCGTACGACGCCCTGCCCGGCTACCCGATCCGGCACGTGCTCTGCCGCCACGAGCAGAACGCGGCGCACATGGCCGACGGGTACGCGCGCGCCTCGGGGCGGGTCGGCGTGGCGATCGCGACCTCGGGCCCCGGCGCGACCAACCTCGTGACCGGGATCGCGACCGCGATGCTCGACTCGAGCCCCATCGTCTGCATCACGGGGCAGGTCCCCTCCACGCTGATCGGCTCGGACGCGTTCCAGGAGACGGACATCACGGGCGTCACGCTGCCCATCACCAAGCACAACTACCTGGTCACGCGGGCGGAGGACATCGCGCCCACGATCCGCGAGGCGTTCCATGTCGCGAAGAGCGGCCGGCCGGGGCCGGTGGTGGTCGACATCACCAAGGACGCGCAGGTGGGCCGGTGCGCGCCCGATGACGGCGCGCCGGTGCGGCTGCCGGGCTATCGGCCGTGCCACCGGCCGGGCGCGATGGAGCTCGACGAGGCCGCGCGGCTCATCGACGCGGCCGAGCGCCCGCTCGTGTTCTGCGGCCACGGGGTGGTGAAGGCGGAGGCGACCGCGCTCCTGCGCGAGCTGGTCGACAAGGGCGATCTCCCGGTCGCGTGCACCCTGCTCGGGCTCGGCGGCTTCCCCGCGAGCGACCCGCGCCACCTCGGCATGATGGGGATGCACGGCGAGGCCTGGGTCAACGAGGCCGTGCAGCGGGCCGACCTGCTCATCGCGCTCGGCATGCGCTTCGACGACCGCGTCACCGGCAACCTCGCGAGCTACGCGCGGAACGCGAAGAAGATCCACGTGGAGCTCGACCCGGCCGAGGTCGGCAAGAACGTCGCGGCGGACGTCGCGATCGTCGGGGACGTCAAGGACGTGCTCCTCGGCCTGGTGCCCAGGGTGGCCTGGAAGAAGCGCGCCGCCTGGCGGGGCGAGATCGCGGCTCTGCGCGACGACTCGGAGGCGCACGACGTGCAGCGCCTGCCCGACGACGGGCGGCTGCTCGCGGCCCACGTCATGGCGGATCTGCACCGCCTGACCGAGGGCGCCGCGCTGATCGTGACCGACGTCGGCCAGCACCAGATGTGGGAGGCGCAGTACTACCGGCACGAGTCGCCGCGCAGCCTGATCACCTCGGGCGGCCTCGGCACGATGGGCTTCGCGCTGCCGGCCGCGATCGGCGCGCGCTTCGCCCGCCCGGGCGACGAGATCTGGGTGATCGCCGGCGACGGAGGCTGCCAGATGAGCGCGGCGGAGCTCTCCACCTGCATGCAAGAGGGCGTGAAGGTCCACATCGCCGTCATCAACAACGGCTACCTCGGCATGGTCCGCCAGTGGCAGGACTTCTTCTACGAGAAGCGATACGTGGCGACGCCCATCGTCAGCCCCGACTTCGTGAAGCTCGCCGAGGCGCACGGGCTGCGCGCGCGCCGGGTGACCGAGCGCGGCGGCATCGAGGACGCCGTCCGCTTCGCGCGCGAGGCGCCGGGCACGTGCCTGGTCGAGTTCCGGGTGACGCAGGAGGACACCGTCTACCCGATGGTTCCGGCGGGCAACGACCTCGCCGACATGATCCGCAGACCGCGGACGAAGGGAGCAAGCTGAGATGACCGATGCGAACACCGAACGGACCTTCGCCGTCCTCGTGGAGGACGTGCCCGGGGTCCTCAACCGCGTGGCCTCGCTCTTCCGGCGCCGGAGCTTCAACATCGTCTCGCTCAACGTCGGCCGGACGCACGAGCGAGGCGTGTCGCGGATGACCATCGTCGTCGAGGCGGACGCGCGCACGGCGCGGCTCGTCGAGGCGAACCTCTACAAGCTCGTCAACGTGCTGGCGGTCGAGGACATCACCGCCCGCGCGACGGTCGCGCGTGACCTGGCGCTGATCCGGGTGCGGGCCGGCGCCGAGGAGCGCGCGGCCATCCTGCAGATCTGCGAGGTCTTCCGCGCGCGGGTGGTCGACGTCGCGCCCGACTCGCTGGTGGTCGAGATCACCGGCGCGCAGGAGAAGATCGAGGGCCTCGAGACGCTGCTCGCGCCCTTCGGCATCACGGAGATGGTGCAGACGGGCGCCATCGCCCTGACCCGCGGGGCCGACGCGGGGGCGGCGGAGCTGCACGGGCTGGCCGCGTACGGGCTGGCCAGCGGGCTGCCAGCGCGCAGCCCCGACGCGAGTGAATCGAACACGGATGAAGCCGCGGAGCGCGCGGCGTGAAGGAGCGAGCCATGACCACCATGCGATACGACCGAGACGCCGATCTGACCCTCATCCGCGGCCGCCGCGTCGCCATCCTCGGCTTCGGCTCACAGGGGCACGCGCACGCGCTCAACCTCGCCGACAGCGGGGTCGACGTCACCGTCGGCCTCCGCGAGACGAGCGCGAGCCGCGACAAAGCGCAGGAGGCGGGCCTCGCCGTCGCCACGCCGGAGGAGGCCGCGCGGTGGGGAGACGTCGTGATGATGCTCGCCCCGGACACCGCGCAGCCCGCGCTCTACCGCGACCAGGTGGCGCCGCACCTCGCCGCGGGTGACACGCTGATGTTCGCGCACGGCTTCAACGTCCGCTTCGGCACCATCGAGGCCCCGCCCGGAGTCGACGTCTCCATGGTCGCGCCGAAGGGGCCGGGCCACCGCGTGCGCGAGACCTACCAGGAGGGCGGCGGCGTGCCCGCGCTGCTCGCCGTGCACCAGGACGCCTCGGGGCAGGCGGACGCGCTCGCGCTCAGCTACGCGTCGGCCATCGGCGCGGGCCGCGCGGGCATCCTCACCACCACGTTCGCGGAGGAGACGGAGACGGATCTCTTCGGCGAGCAAGCCGTGCTCTGCGGCGGCGCGTCCGCGCTCGTCAAGGCGGGCTTCGAGGTCCTGGTCGAGGCGGGCTACCAGCCCGAGGTCGCCTACTTCGAGTGCCTGCACGAGCTGAAGCTCATCGTCGACCTGATGTACCGCGGCGGCCTCTCCTACATGCGCTACTCGATCAGCGACACCGCGGAGTGGGGCGACTACGAGAGCGGCCCCCGCGTCATCGACGCGGCGACCAAGGAGCGCATGCGCGGCGTGCTCTCGGAGATCACCGACGGCACCTTCGCCCGGCGCTGGATCGCCGAGAACGAGACGGGCCGGCCCACCTTCGAGCGGCGCCGCGTGACCGACCGCAGCCACCAGCTCGAGGACGTCGGCAAGCGCCTGCGCGCGATGATGGACTTCGTCGATCCCGTCGACCCGGAGCGGCTGACGTGAGCCGCGTCATCGTCTTCGACACCACCCTGCGCGACGGCGAGCAGTCCCCCGGCGCGTCCCTCACCAGCCGTGAGAAGCTCGAGATCGCGCGGGCGCTCGCCCGGCTCGGGGTCGACGTGATCGAGGCCGGCTTCCCCGCCGCGTCCGAGGACGACTTCGCCGCGGTGCAGCGCATCGCGCGCGAGGTCGGCGCGGGCGAGACGACCATCTGCGGGCTCGCGCGGGCGAAGCGGGAGGACATCGAGCGCGCGTTCGACGCCATCCGCGACGCGGCCCGGCCGCGCATCCACACCTTCCTCGCGACGAGCCCCATCCACCGCCAGCACAAGCTCGGCATGAGCAAGGTCGAGGTCATCGCGCAGGTGCGCGAGATGGTCGCCTTCGCGCGCGAGCGCTGCGAGGACGTGGAGTTCAGCGCGGAGGACGCCTGCCGGACCGAGCCGGGCTTCCTGTGCGAGGTCTTCACCGCGGCGCTCGAGGCGGGCGCGACCACGCTCAACGTGCCCGACACGGTGGGCTACACCACCCCGCTCGAGATGGACCGGCGCATCCGGACCCTCCGGGCCAACGTGCCGGGCATCGAGCGCGTGACGCTCTCGGTCCACTGTCACGACGACCTCGGCATGGCGACCGCGAACACGCTCGCCGCCGTCAGCGCGGGCGCGCGCCAGGTCGAGGTCACCCTCAACGGCATCGGCGAGCGCGCGGGCAACACGGCGCTCGAGGAGGTCGTGATGGCGCTGCGCACGCGGCCGCGCTTCTTCGGGCTCGAGACCGGCGTGGACACGACCCAGATCTACGCCGCGAGCCGGCTCGTCAGCACGCTGACCGGCATGCCGGTGCAGCCCAACAAGGCCATCGTCGGCGCGAACGCGTTCGCCCACGAGGCCGGCATCCACCAGGACGGCGTGCTCAAGCACGGCGCGACGTACGAGATCATGCGCCCCGAGGCGGTCGGGGTGCCCGAGAGCCTGCTCGTGCTCGGCAAGCACTCGGGGCGCCACGCGCTGCGGGTTCGGCTCGAGGAGCTGGGTCACCCCACCGAAGGCGACGCGCTCGACCAGGTGTTCGCGCGCTTCAAGGCGCTGGCCGACCGCAAGAAGCACGTGACGGACGCGGATCTCCTGGCCCTCGTCTCGTCGACCTCGGCCGAGGACGCGGGCGCGCTGGTGCTCGACTCCATCCAGGTGTCCTGCGGCACGATGGGCATGCCCACCGCGACGGTGCGCCTGCGCGATCCCGACGGCGTGGTGCACGTGCACGCGGCGGTGGGAAGCGGGCCGGTGGACGCGTGCTTCCAGGCCATCGCGGCCATCGCGGGCGTCACGCCGCGCCTGCTCGAGTACCGCGTGCAGGCGGTGACGGCGGGCATCGACGCGCTCGGCGAGGTGAGCGTCCGGATCGCCCACGCGGAGGACGCGCCCACCCAGAACGCGCAGCACGGCGCGCGTCGACGCGTGCACCACGGGCACGGCGCGGACACCGACGTCGTCGTCGCCAGCGCCCACGCCTACCTGAACGCCCTCAACCGACTGATGGCCGCGGAGCCTCCGGCCGACCAACGAAGAAAAGCGAGCTGACCCGTGAAGACCCTCTTCGACAAAGTCTGGGACGCCCACGCCGTGCACGAGGCGCCTCACCACCCGAGCGTGCTCTACGTGGATCTCCACCTGGTGCACGAGGTGACCTCGCCGCAGGCCTTCGCGGGCCTCGAGCAGCGAGGCCTGCCGGTCCGGCGGGCCGCGCGCACGCTGGCCACGATGGACCACTCGACGCCGACCCGCCCGGGCGGCCTGGCCATCGTCGACGACGCGGGGCGCGCGCAGCTCGAGATGCTCGCGCGCCGCTGCGCCGAGCACGGCATCGAGCTGTTCGACCTCGACTCGCCGCACAACGGCATCGTGCACGTCGTCGCGCCGGAGCAGGGGCGCACCCACCCGGGCATGACCGTCGTCTGCGGCGACAGCCACACCTCCACGCACGGCGCGTTCGGCGCCCTCGCCTTCGGCATCGGGACGAGCGAGGTCGAGCAGGTGCTCGCCACCCAGTGCCTGCTCGCGTGGCGCCCGCTCCCCTTCGAGGTGCGCTTCGACGGGACCGCGCCCGAGGGGGTCGGCGCCAAGGATCTGATCCTCGCCCTCATCGCGGAGATCGGCGTGGCCGGCGGCACGGGCCACGTCTTCGAGTACCGCGGCGACGCGGTGCGCGCGCTCTCGATGGAGGGGCGCATGACGCTCTGCAACATGTCGATCGAGGCGGGCGCGCGGGCCGGCATGATCGCGCCGGACGAGACGACGTTCGCCTACCTCGAGGGCCGGCCGGGCGCGCCGACGGACTTCGAGGAGGCGGTGGCAGGGTGGCGCGCCCTGCGGACGGATCCGGGCGCCTTCTTCGCGCGGTCGGTGTCCATCGACGCCTCCCGGGTCGCGCCGCGCATCACCTGGGGGACCACGCCCGCGATGAGCGTCGGCGTGGACGAGCCGGTGCCGCAGCCGACCGACGCCGCGGCGCGCCGCGCGCTCGACTACATGCGGCTCGAGGCGGGCAAGCCCCTGCTCGGCCAGCCCATCGACGTCGCCTTCATCGGCTCGTGCACCAACTCGCGCATCGAGGATCTGCGCGAGGCGGCGCGGGTGATGCGCGGCCGGCGGGTCGCGGCCCGCACGCTCGTGGTGCCCGGCTCGCGCGCCGTGCAGCGACAGGCCGAGAGCGAAGGTCTGCATCGCGTGTTCGAGGCGGCGGGCGCGGAGTGGCGCGACCCAGGGTGCTCGATGTGCCTGGCGATGAACGGCGATCGGCTCGAGCCGGGGCAGCTCTCGGTCAGCACTTCGAACCGCAACTTCGAGGGGCGGCAGGGCCCGGGCGGGCGCACGCTGCTGGCCTCTCCCCTGACCGCGGCGGCGAGCGCGGTGGCGGGCGCGGTGGCCGACGCGCGGCGCACCCTGGCGGAGGCGGCATGAAGGCGTTCACCACGCTGACGTCGCGGGTCGCGCCGCTGCTGCGCGACGACGTGGACACCGACCAGATCATCCCCGCGAAGTACCTCAAGGTGACCGACCGTTCCGGGCTCGCCGAGGGGCTCTTCGCGGGGTGGCGCGCGGATCCCGCGTTCGTGCTGCACCAGCCACCGACCGAGGACGCGCGCGTGTTGCTCGCGGGGCGGAACTTCGGCTGCGGCTCCTCGCGGGAGCACGCGCCGTGGGCGCTCCTCGCGGCCGGGTTCCGCTGCGTCGTCGCGCGCTCGTTCGCCGACATCTTCCGCGGCAACGCGCTCCGCAACGGGCTGCTCACGGTGGCCCTCGCCGAGCCCGACCACGCGCGGCTCTCGGCCGAGATCGAGGCCGACCCGTGGCGTGTGGTCTCGGTCGACCTCGAGGCGCAGCGGATCCGCTGGGGCGCGGCCGAGGCCTCGTTCGAGGTGGACCCGTTCTCGCGCACGTGCCTGCTCGAGGGGCTCGACCCCATCGGCTACCTGCTGTCGCACGCGGGCGCCATCGACGCCTTCGAGGAGAGGAGGGGCGATGCGACCGCTTGAGGCGACCCCCTACGACGCGATCCGGCTCTACGACACGACGCTCCGGGACGGCACCCAGCGCGAGGGCCTCAGCCTCTCGAGCGGGGAGAAGCTCCGCGTGACCACCCTGCTCGATCGGCTGGGGGTCGCGTACATCGAGGGTGGCTGGCCCGGCTCGAACCCGAAGGACGCGGACTTCTTCGAGCGGGCGCGCGATCTCTCGCTCCAGCACGCGAAGCTGAGCGCCTTCGGGGCGACGCGGCGACGCGACGTGCACGTCGAAGACGACCCGAGCCTGCGGGCGATGCTCGCCGCGCGCACGCCGGTCTGCACCCTCTTCGGCAAGAGCTCCATCGCCCACGTGCGCGAGGTGCTGCGGGTCTCTCCCGACGAGAACCTGCGCATGATCGAGGAGAGCTGCGCCTTCCTGCGCGCCGCGGGCCGCGAGGTGATCTACGACGCGGAGCACTTCTTCGACGGCTGGGCCCTCGACGCCTCCTACGCGCTCGCCACCCTGGTCGCGGCGAGCCGGGGCGGCGCGCAGACGCTGGTGCTCTGCGACACCAACGGCGGCAGCTTCCCGTGGCAGGTCGAGGAGGCCGCGCGCGAGGTCTCGCGCCTGGTCGGCGCGCCGATCGGGATCCACGCGCACGACGACACCGGGTGCGCGGCGGCCAACAGCCTCGCCGCGGTGCGCGGCGGCGCTCGACATGTGCAAGGCACCATGCACGGCTGGGGCGAGCGCTGCGGCAACGCGAACCTCTGCACGCTCGCGCCCGCGCTCGAGCTCGGCATGGGGCTGCCCGCGCTCCCGGACGGCGCGCTCGCCACGCTCACGTCGGTGGCCGAGCAGATCGCGCGGGTGGCGGGGCTCGACGCCGATCCGCACGCGCCGTACGTCGGCCGGAGCGCCTTCGCCCACAAGGGCGGCGTGCACGTGGCCGCCACGCGGCGCTGGGCGGAGGCCTACCAGCACGTCATGCCGGAGCTCGTCGGAAACCGCACCCGCGTCGTCGTCAGCGAGCTCAGCGGCCGCGGCAACGTGCTCTCGTTCGCGGAGGAGCGCGGGGTGCCGCTCGCGGAGTCGGTGGCGCGCGAGGTGCTCGCGGAGATCGAGCGCGAGGAGGCGGAGGGCTACAGCTTCGACCGCGCGGAGGGCTCGGTGGCCCTGCGGCTCGAGCGGCGCTCGCCGAGCTACCGCGCGCCGTTCGAGGTGGAGCGCTACCGCGTACAGCTCGGCCGAGGTGGAGACGAGCGGCCCTACGCCGAGGTGACGGTGTGGACGCGCGTGGGGGATCGCCTCCACCACACGGCGGGGGCCGGCCGAGGCCCGGTCGAGGCCTTCGACCGCGCGCTCCGCGAGGCGCTCGAGCCGACCTATCCGGAGATCGCGGAGATCCGCCTGACCGACTTCGCGGTCCGCATCCTCGACGGCGAGGCCGGCACGGCGGCGACCACCCGGGTCTGGATCGAGCACCGCCGAAAGGGCCCGAGCGCGACCGAGCACGCGTGGGGTACCGTCGGCGCGTCGGACAACGTCATCGAGGCCTCTCGCCGTGCGCTCGTCGACGGCCTGGAGTACGGCCTCTCGCTCTCACTCTCTCGCGTGCCCGCGGCCTCCTGAGGCCGTTCGGAGGAGCCCCCATGATCGTGATGCTACCGGGTGACGGAATCGGTCCCGAGGTGATCCAGGAGGCGCGGCGCGTGCTGGAGGTCGTGGCGCCGGATCTCGAATACGAGGCGGCGCGGATCGGCGGGCACGCCATCGACGAGACGGGCGAGGCGCTGCCCGAGGACACCCTCGCGGCGTGCAGGGAGGCGGACGCGGTGCTGCTCGGCGCGGTGGGCGGGCCCAAGTGGTCGGACCCGCGCGCGAAGGTGCGCCCGGAGCAGGGCCTGCTCGGGCTGCGCAAGGCGCTCGGCGTCTACGCCAACCTCCGCCCTGTCCGCGTGCCCGAGGCGATCGCCGACCGCTCGCCGCTGAAGCGCGAGCGCGTCGTGGGCGTCGACTTCATCGTCGTGCGCGAGCTGACCGGGGGGCTCTACTTCGGCGAGCCGCGGCGGCGAGAGCGCACCGACACGGGCGAGCGCGCCATCGACACCCTCGTCTACACGGACGCGGAGATCGCGCGCGTGGTGAAGATCGCGTGCGAGCTGGCCGTGACCCGGCGGAAGCGCGTGACCAGCGTCGACAAGGCCAACGTGCTCGAGAGCTCGCGGCTCTGGCGCGAGACGGCCGAGCGCGTGGCGGGCGAGTTCCCGGGCGTCTCGCTCTCGCACCAGCTCGTCGACTCCATGGCGATGCGCATCCTGACCCACGCGGCGGAGCTCGACGTGGTCGTGACCGAGAACCTCTTCGGCGACATCCTCACCGACGAGGCGGCCGCGCTCACCGGGTCGCTCGGCGTCTTGCCCAGCGCGTCGGTCGGCGAGGGGCGGCGCGGCATCTACGAGCCCATCCACGGCTCCGCCCCCGACATCGCGGGCCGCGGGGTGGCCAACCCCATCGGCACCATCCTCAGCGCCGCGCTCATGCTGCGCTGGTCACTCGAGCGCGCCGCCGACGCCGCGGCGATCGAGGCGGCGGTGGACCGGGCGCTCGAGTCCGGCGCGCGCACCCGGGACCTCGGCGGCGAGCTGGGCACGAGGCAGATGACCGAGCGGGTGCTCGCCGAGCTGTGACGCCCGAAGAGCGGTCCGTGCGGGAGATCACGGATTGCATCGCCGCACCTCGCCGGGCGCTGGGCTGTTCCAGCCCGTTTCGTCCGCGCTCACGGCCTCCGCGCCCGGCCAGTGGTACGGCCGATGCAGCGTCTCCTTCGCGAAAGGAGGCCCTCATGGCCCACATCGAACCGTTCTACGACGACCGCACGCACACCCTGACGTACGTGGTCTTCGACCCGGAGACGCGCGACGCGGTGGTGATCGACCCGGTGCTCGACTACGACCCCGCCGCCTCGCGCACGTGGACCGAGTCGGTCGACCGGGTCAGCGACTTCCTCGGCGAGCAGCGCCTGCATCTGCGCGCCGTGCTCGAGACGCACGCGCACGCCGACCACCTCTCCGGGGCGCAGCTCCTGAAGCGGCGCTTCGACGCGCCCATCGCCATCGGCGAGAACATCACGAAGGTGCAGGAGACCTTCCAGCCGCTCTTCGACCTCGGCGAGGACTTCCGGACGGACGGCGCACAGTTCGACGTCCTGCTTCGCGAAGGAGAGCCGCTCGAGGCGGGGAGCTTGGCCGTGCACACCCTCTTCACGCCCGGTCACACGCCCGCGTGCTCGACCTACCGGATCGACGACGCGATCTTCACCGGGGACGCGCTCTTCATGGACGACTACGGGACCGGCCGGTGCGACTTCCCGAAGGGCAGCGCCGCCGACCTCTACGACTCCGTGCAGAAGCTCTACGCGCTCCCCGACGAGACCCGCGTGTTCGTCGGCCACGACTACCAGCCCGGCGGCCGCCCGCTCCGCTTCGAGACCACGATCGGCGCGTCCAAGGCCCACAACCCGCAGCTGAACGCCGAGACGACCCGCGAGGCGTTCATCGCGGCGCGGGAGGCGCGCGACGCGACGCTCTCCGCGCCCCGGCTGCTGCTCCCGAGCGTCCAGGTGAACGTCGACGCGGGGCGCCTGCCCGAGGCGCGCGCGAACGGGCGCCGGTACCTCTCGATCCCGCTCAACCTCATGCACCCCGCGGACGCGCTCGGTGAGCCCATCGAGCGTTGAGGGTTGACGGTGGCGCGCAGCCGGGCATCCTTAGACCACCGGTCGAACCGGTGGTTGAAGGAGTCCGGTTTGCCGCTGCCCCGTTTCGAGAAGCTCCCGAAGGAGAAGCGCCGCAAGATCCTCGCGGCCGCCGCGCACGAGTTCGCGGAGCACGGCTTCGAGGGCGCCTCGTTCAACCGCATCATCGCCGCGGCCGGCATCAGCAAGGGCGCGATGTACTACTACTTCGCGGACAAGGCCGACGCGTACGCGGCGGTGCTCGAGGACGTGTTCGACCAGATCGGCGAGGCGCTCTCGGACCTCGAGGAGCCGACCGACGCCGACGGCTTCTGGGCCTGGTTGGCGGAGGGCTCGATGCGGCTGAACGAGAGCTTCGGTCGCGACGAGCAGCTCTCCAAGCTCAGCCGCGGGCTCTACCAGAGCGCGAGCGCCGACCCGACCTACCGGCACGTGCTGGCCCGCGGACGAGGGCACGTCGAGTCGATCCTCTCCCGCGGCCAGGCGCTGGGCGCGGTGCGCGACGATCTGCCGCTGAACCTCCTGGCCGAGGCCACGACGGGCATGATCGCGGCCGTGGATCGCTGGTTCGCGGACGAGATGGAGCGCCGCCCCCTCGACGAGCTGCTCGCGATGAGCCCCAAGGTGCTCTCGATGGTCCGCGACATGCTCGGCCGCTGAGAGAGACCGAGCCGGCGTCAGCCGCAGGCGCCCTCGGCCGCCGCCTGGGGCTCGGCCGCGCGGATCACCGGGAAGCCCAGCTCGTTCCAGCGGGCCATGCCGCCGCCCATCGAGACGACGTGGGTGAAGCCCGCGTCGGCGAGGGCTTGGGCGGCGCGCGCCGAGCGGCCTCCGCTCCGGCAGAAGACGACGATCTGCGCGTCGGTCGGGGCGTCGAGCCCGCCGGGGAGCGTGTCGAGCGGGACGAGCTCCGCGCCGGGCATCGCGCCGAGCTCGCCCTGGAGCTCCGCCGGCTCGCGCACGTCCACCAGGCGCACCTCGTTCGCGTGCTCGCGCACCCACTCCTCGCTCACCTCCACCACGCCCTGCGGGCGCTCGCTCGGCAGCCCGCAGCGCAGGTTCGCCGGCACGGCGACGTCGATCTGCTTGGGGTGCGCGAGCTTCAGGTCGCGCATGATCTGGACGAAGCGCGCCTTGCTCGTGCCGCCGCCGAGGCGCCGGTTGAGCTTCTTCTCCTCGCCCACCGTGGTGCTCGTGAAGCCGCGGTAGTCGTGCCCCGGATAGATGGGGGTCTCGTCGGGGAGGGAGAAGATCTGCCGGTGCACGGAGTCGTAGAGGCGCTCGGCGTCGCCCTGCTGGAAGTCGGTCCGGCCGCAGCCGCGGATGAGCATGGTGTCGCCGGTGAAGGCGAGCGCGTCGTCCCCGTCACGCACCACGTAGGTCACGTCGCCGTCCGTGTGCCCCGGCGTGTGCCGCGCCTCGATGCGCAGCGCGCCGAGCTCCAGCACCTGGCCATCCTCCACGAGGATGTCGGGGCAGCCGGCGCCCGCCGCGGCGCTGAGCACGGTCCTGGCGCCGAGGCGCTCCCGCAGCAGCCCGCTCGCCGTCACGTGGTCCGCGTGCACGTGGGTCTCGAGGGCATAGACGAGCTTCAGATCGAGCTCGGCGAGCAGCCCCGTGTCCCGGTCGATCTGCTCGCGCACCGCGTCGATCAGCGCGGCCTCTCGCGTCTCCGGATCGGCGACGAGGTAGGTGTAGGTGCTGGAGGCGTGGTCGAAGAGCTGGCGGAAGAGCATGGGGGTTCTCCTTTGCCCCTCCAGGAGTGCAGGAGCCGAGCCATGCCTGACTGCGCGCCGTGGGCGCGTGCGACTGAAACGTGTTGAAACGTGCCCGAAACGGTTCACCAGCCCTATGATGCGGGCGTGTCCACCGACCCCGACGCCGCCGCCCACCTGCGCGCCGCCCTCCAAGAGGTCGTCGGCGCGGCCCTCGTGCTCGACGACCAGCTGAGGATCGTCGCGTTCACCGACGCGGCGGTGGAGGTCCTCGACGTCGCGCCGGCGCTCGGCATCCCCGCGCCGAAGCTCCTCTGCGGGCACGGCGAGCAGCGCCCGCTCGCGGAGGCGCTCGCCCAGGGCAAGGCCGTCCAGGCGGAGATCCTGCGACCCACCAAGCAGGGCGCTCACCGGAGCGTGCGCGTCCGGGCGAGCCCCATCGAGGTCGGCGACGACAAGGGCTACCTGCTGCTGCTCGACGACGATCTCTGGCGCGCGGAGAGCGCGGACGCGCCGGTCGAGAGCTGGGGGATCGTCACGCGAGACGCGTCGATGAAGCAGCTCCTGCGCGACGTGCGCAAGGTGGCCGCGAGCAGCGCGAGCGTGCTCGTCCGCGGCGAGACCGGGAGCGGCAAGGAGCTGATCGCGCGGGCCATCCACCTCGCCTCGCCGCGCGCCGAGGGTCCGTTTCGTGCGATCAACTGCGCCGCGCTCCCGGCGAGCCTCCTCGAGAGCGAGCTCTTCGGACACGCGCGGGGGGCCTTCACCGGCGCGGTGCGAGACACCCCGGGTCACTTCAAGCTCGCCGACGGCGGCACGCTGTTCCTGGACGAGGTGGCGGAGCTACCTCTCGAAGTGCAAGCAAAGCTGCTGCGCGTCCTGCAGGACAAGACCGTGATCCCCGTCGGCGGCAACGACCCGGTGCCGGTCGACGTGCGCATCGTCTCGGCCACCCACCGCGCGCTCCGGCGCGAGGTCGAGGAGGGGCGCTTCCGCTCCGACCTCCTCTACCGCCTGCGCGTGATCCCGCTGTTCCTGCCCACGCTGCGCCAGCGCCCTGCGGACGTGGAGCTGCTCGCGTGGCACTTCCTGGACGAACGCGCGGCGGCGGAGGGCGGCCGCACCATCAAGCGCATCACGCCCGGCGCGCTCGCCGCCCTGACCGACTACGACTGGCCGGGCAACGTGCGCGAGCTGCAGAACGTGATCGAGTACGCGAACGTCATGGGCGAGGGCCCCGTGCTCGCGGAGAGCGACCTGCCGCCCGAGGTGCGCGGCGAGGAGCGCGGCGCGCGCGTCACCCGGCCCGACTCCGAGCTGACGGCCCTGCGGGCGGAGCTCCCGCCCGAGGCGCGCCGCTACCTCACGGCGCTCGAGCGCTCCGGCGGACACATGGGCCGCGCCGCCCAGTCGCTCGGCATCAGCCGCACCACGCTCTGGCGCAAGCTCAAGAAGCACGGCCTGGATCGCGAGACGCTGGCCGAGGGCTGACCTCCCTGGAGCTCTTCGGCGAGTGGCAGCCCTCAGACGGGGGCGTACGTGGGCGCGGTGAGTTTGACCAAGAACGTGGCCCCCACGCGCTCCTCGCTGCAGAGCTCCGACCCCCGCCTCGACCGCATCGACGACCGCCTCGCGCGCATGGAGGCGATGATGGCGCGCATGGAGGCGCTCGGCGCCCAGGCGCCGGGGGTGCTCGCGATGGGCGGCGACGTCTTCGACGAGTGGGCCGCGCGGGACGGGCACGCCGACGAGCGGCTGCAGGCGCTGGCCCGCCTCCTCGAGCGGGCCACGCGGCCAGAGGTGCTGCACGCGCTCGAGACCCTCGTGGCCGCGGTCGAGCAGGCGCCGGGGCTCCTCGCGATGTTCGGAGACACCGTGGACGAGCTGGCCCGGGCGCAGATGGAGAGCGGCGCCGACCTCGACGCGCTCGGGAAGAACCTCGGAGGGGTCGCGCGCGCCCTCGTGCAGATGGCGAGTCAGCCGGGCCTCCTCGCGATGCTGGAGGGCGGGCTCTTCGCCCCCGGCGCGCTCGCGACCTTGTCGGACGCCGCGCGCGCGATCGCGGAGACCCGGAGCGGAGAGACGCCGCGCGCGGGGTGGTTGGCCGTGATGCGCGCCATGCGCGACGACGACGTGCAGCGCGCGCTCGGCTTCGCGATCCGCGTGGCCGCCGGGATGGGACAGGCGATGCAGACCGAGGCGACGCCCCGGCTGCCGGCCGGAGAAGGAGAGGCGCAGTGAGCGACGAGGCACATTACGAGGTCGTGATCGTCGGGGGCGGGAGCGCGGGGATCAGCGTCGCGGCGCGCCTGGCGGCGTTGCCGAACCCACCCTCGATCGCGATCATCGAGCCGAGCGACAAGCACTACTACCAGCCGATCTGGACCCTCGTGGGGGGTGGCGTCTTCCCGAAGGAGATCTCGGAGCGCGAGGAGGCGGACTTCATCCCCTTCGGCGTCACGTGGATCCGCGAGAAGGTCGCGAGCTTCGAGCCCGAGCGCGACGCGATCACCACCGAGTCGGGCAAGACGCTCCGCTACGACGACCTGGTGGTCGCGATCGGGATCCACGTCGACTGGGACGGCGTGCCGGGGCTCCGGGAGAGCCTGGGACGCGACGGCGTCACCTCGAACTACAGCTACGAGACGGTCGACTACACCTGGAAGCTCATCGACGGCTTCGAGGGCGGCAACGCGCTCTTCACGTTCCCCGCCACCTCCATCAAATGCGCGGGGGCGCCGCAGAAGATCATGTACCTCGCCGAGGAGCACTTCCGGCGCAAGCACGTGCGCGACCGCTCGAAGGTCCTCTACATGAGCGCGACGGCCAGCATCTTCGGCATCCCGAAGTACCGCGCGGCCCTGGAGCGCATCGTGGCGGAGCGGGAGATCGAGGGGCGGTACGAACAGAACCTCGTGGAGCTGCGCCCGAGCTCGCGCGAGGCGGTCTTTCGCCACCTGAAGACCGACGAAGAGACCGTGCTGAAGTACGAGATGATCCACGTTACGCCGCCCCAGGGCCCGCCCCCCGTCGTGGCGGAGAGCCCCCTCGCGAACGACGCGGGCTGGGTGGAGGTCGACGACCACACGCTGCAACACGTGCGGCACCCCAACGTCTGGTCGAGCGGCGACTGCTCGAGCCTGCCCGTCTCGAAGACGGGCGCGGCGGTCCGCAAGCAGGTCCCCGTCCTCGTGGAGAACCTGATCGCGCGCCGCGAGGGGCGGCCGCCGACGGCCTCGTACGACGGCTACGCCTCGTGCCCGCTGGTGACCGGCCGCGGCAAGGTCGTGCTCGCGGAGTTCGGCTACGGCGGCGAGATCATGGAGAGCTTCCCCTTCGATCAGGCGGAGGAGCGCTACAGCATGTACGCGCTCAAGGCGTACGGTCTGCCCAACCTGTACTGGCACGGCATGCTGCGCGGCCGCGTCTGAACGGGCCCGCTGACCCTGCGCGGCCCGTCGTTCACGCTCGGCGTCGCGTTCGACTGACGCGGGAGCTCAGCGGCAGGTGAGGCGCACGGCGAGGGTGCGTCCGCCTGCGTCGCGGGGCGTGTTCTCGGTCCAGTGCAAGATGACCGAGCCGTCGCCCGCGGTGGCGGCGGAGATGCCGCCGATTCGAAGGTCGTCGCCGCGCGACGCCTCGGCGAGCGGCATCGAGGCCAGCACGTCTCCGGCGGGGGAGAGCAGGAACACCTCGACCACGCCGTTGGTCGGGTCGGCGTCGCCGAAGCTCTGGGTCGCGACCACCACGCCCCACGGAGCCGACGCGACCGCGGGCTGGATGTCGGCGTGCATGTGGAAGCTCAACGGCACGCGGATCAGCTCTTCGCCGCGCGCGCCGACCCGCAGCACCACCAGCTCGCTCAGCGCGTAGTGGGCGAGCGCCAGCTGACCGCTCGGACCGGGCCCGGGCCAGGGCGCGAGCCCGGGGGCCACCTGCGCGAACCGCTCGAAGCCCTCGTGGCGCACGGTGGACTGACGGCGCGCGTCCACGAACCGCGTGATCGCGATCGCGCCCTCCGGGTCGGGCGCGGTCGCCACGGCGACGCCCTCGCCGCTCGCGGCGATCGTCAGCGGTCGCGCCTCCCGCATCGCGTCGAGCACCACGCCGCCGCTCGCCGGCCCCTCGGGCTCGAAGAACGTCACCACCGGCACCGGGCTGGAGGGCGAGCCCTGCTCGTGCAGCACGGCCCAGCGCGCTCCGTCGCCCGCGACCCCGTGGCAGCGCGATCCGCCGAGGGGGGACGGCATGCCGATGAGCTCGTACATCTCGCCGCGCCAGCGGTGGAAGACCGCCGCGCCCGACTCGACCCGGCAGCCGCCGAAGAGGTCCCCCAGCGCCCCGAAGCGGGCGACCGCGCTGGTGCCGCCCCCCTCGCGCACGCGCCCCGTCAACTCGACCGCGTCCCCGCGCAGCGCCCCGCGGATCCCCCGCGGTCGCTGCCCGTCGCCGTCGACGGCGGGGCGGTGCATCGCCCCGAAGTCCAGGCCGTCCGCCCGCCACACCACCGCCGGCGCGTCCAGGGATCCGCGCAGGGCCTCGTGCACCACCACCGGCTCGCTCACCACCAGCTCCCCGCACTCCACGGGGCTGCCCGCGTCGAGCGGGACGGGGCGCGCGTCCGGCGGAGGCGGCGGGGGCGGCGGGGACGCGTCCATCGGCGGCGGCGGGGGCGGGGGAGGGACCGCGGCGTCTCCGCCGACGTCGTCCAGCGTCGTACGCGCGCCGCAGCCGGCGAGGAGCAGAGAGAGCGAGACGGCGAGTCGAAGCATGACCCGAGGATAGATCAGAGCGCCCTCCCCGCGCGGCGCCTTCCTCGAACCAAGGGCTCGCCTGATCGAGCGCCATGGACGCAAGGGACGGTGCCGGCTACGATGCTTGCGTGCGTCATGCAATCGCGCTGGTCGCCCTGGCCTCTCTCATGCTCGCCGCGGCGCCCTTCTCGGCCGGAGCGCAGGTCGCCTCGGCGCTGGGCGATCCGGCGCTCGCGCGCGTCGCCCCCGCTCCGGAAGCTCGCCTCGATCCGCCGGAGCCGGATCCGCCGAGACCGAGCCTCGGCGCCTTCTACGGGAGCGGCTGGGCCGGCTGGTCGATCGGCTTCGGCCTCGGCACGTTGGCGGGAGCCATCGCGGGCGGGATCGCGACCGCCCCGTGCGAGCACCACCCTGACTACAGCTGTCCGACGGTGAACTTCTCGATCGGCATCGGCGTAGGCATGCTCACTGGCATGGTCGTCGGCGCGGGCGCGGGCGTGTGGGCCGCGGCCGAGCGGACCGAGTCGGGGGGCGCCCCGTGGGTGGCGATGCTCGGGAGCCTGCTCGGGCCCGCGGTGGGCGCCGCGATCGGCGCCGCCATCGGGACGACCATGACGGGCGACTTCGCGCCGGCCCTCTCCACCGTCATCGGCCTCCAGATCGGCACCGCGGTCCTCCCGCCGCTCTTCGCCGCCCTCGCCTACGAGCTGTCCCGACTCTGACGGTCCCGACTCGGACGGGCGCCCCGCAGGACGGTGTGCGGGTGGCCGCATCTCGATTTGTCTCCGGACCTCGACTCGGAGCCGGTATGCTCGTCAGATGAACGACACCTCGCTCCGCGCGGCGCTCCTCTCCGCGACGCTCGCCGTCGGCTGCGGTGGCTCGCCCGGCCCGGTCGCCGCGACGCCGGGAGCCGAGACCGTCGCGTGCGACGCCCCGCCCGTGGAGCTCCGCTTCGACTGGCCGGAGCGCCTCTCGGCCGTCGTGGTCGGATCGGATGTCACCGAGAGCGCCAACGCCGACGGCAGCGCGCCGATGCGGGGGGAGTCCCGCAGTGAGCTGCGCATGCGCGCCGAGCGGGTGGAGGGCGGCGTCGCGGTGCGCTTCGACGTCCGCGGCGAGACGCGGACCCGCTCGCAGGGCTTCGGGCCGGACATCGCGGGCGTCCGCCCCACCGTGCTCCTCGGGCCCGACGGCGCGGTCCGCGGCATCTCCGGCGCGAGCCTGATGCGCGCGCGGGTGGCCGAGCTCCAGGCGGCGGGGCACCTCGACGCGAGCGCGGCGGCGGGGATCGCGCCGAACCTGACCGACGCGGCGCAGGTCGACACCGCGCGGAGCCACTGGCGCTGGGTGACCGGGGTCTGGCACGGGCGCGCGCTGCGCTGCGGCGAGGTCGTGCGCGGCCGCGCGGAGGTGCCGGCGATGGGGCTGGGCGCAGCCCCCCTCGCAGCCGAGATGACGCTGACCTACCAGGGGGCCACGCCCTGCCCCTCGGTCCCCGACCGGGCGTGTGTGATCCTGCGCGCGGACCTGAGCGCCGACGCGCGGCAGGCGGCGGCCGAGATCGAGGCCCGGACCCAGGACTCGGGCGTTCGCCTCGTGGGGGGGACCATCGAGCGCAAGATCCGCCTCATCGCGGAGCCGGACACCCTGATCCCGCATCGCGTCTCCTTCGAGGAGCGCCAGCAGCTGACGTGGGAGCACGCCGGCGGGCGCACGACGCGCAACGTACGCGACGTGCAGGACTACGAGCTCGACTACGCGACCCGGACCACCACCCATCTGGTCATCGGCCAGGGCGGTGGCTTCGCCGTGCTCGGCGAGGATGGACAGCCGCTCCAGCTCCCCCCGACGCCGGCGTGCCGACGCCTCACGGCGTGCTGTCGGGCGGCCGCCGCGCAGAGCTCCACCATCGCCACGATGTGCGCCATGGCCACCGCGACCGTGGGCGAAGACTGCGACGACGAGCTCGAGATGGTCGTCACCACCGTGCGGGGCAGCGGCGCGGAGCCGCCCGCCGAGTGCGCGCCGCCCGAGTGAGCGCCGTCGTGCGCGGGCGTGGACCCGCGCCGACGTTCGCGCGCCGCAAACCCTCCATGCGACACCTCGCGCTGGCGCGACGCGCGCGTCCCCGATCGATTCGAGCCGGCGCCCCACGCCTCGTGGCGCGAGCGCTCGCCGGGCTCTCGAGGAGCGACCCCCAGCAACGATAGATTCCATCCGCGCTCGCGTCATTGACACGACCAGAGCAGCACGGGTAGTTTGCACGCATCTACATGGAGGCAAGAGTGCTGCATCGCCTGGCTCTACTACTCACCGCGTTCGCCATGGGAGCCCTCGCGTTCTCCGGGGTCGCGTCTGCTCAGTCCGCGTGCCCGCCCGGCTCGGTGTACGACGCGTCGGGACAGTGCGTGTCCCAGCAGGCCAGCTACACGCCTGCGCCCGCCACCGAGACCCCGATCGACTACGGCACGCACATCGACGTGGGGCTGACGGTCGCCGGCGCCGTCACGCTCGGGGTCGGCTACGTGACCTCGGCCGTCTTCGGCGGCCTCGGCAACAACCCCATCCTCTTCATCCCGGTCGTGGGTGGGCTCATCCACGCGCCCCTCAACGGGACCGGAGGCGGCATCGCGCTGGGCCTCAGCCTCTTCGGAGTACAGACCGTCGGGCTGATCATCATGATCGCGGGGCTGGCGCACAACCACCCCAACGACCCACGCGCGGTCGCCGAGGGCTCCTGGGTTCCCGAGATCATCGGTGGGCCCGGCGAGGCGGGCGCGGGCCTGCGCTGGCGCTTCTGACACGCGCCCAGCTCCCGTCAGCCTGACCTGCTACGGTGCACCATGCTCGGGACCTTCTCGGTGAATCTGGCGAACGCGCCAGCGCAGCGGTGGCAGGGGATCGGGGCCTGGGCGGCGGAGGCGCGCGCGCTGGCGGAGAGCTACGTGCGAGACCTCGGCGGGCTCGAGCTCTTCGGAGATCTCGTGGACGCGTACCGGGCGGCGTACGTACCGACCGACTTCGGCGCGGAGATCGACGCGATCGCGGACGAGGTGGGGATCTCCTCGAACGCGTCTCTGGTGGCGAACCTGTACTACGACGCGATGCACGCGGTGCTCGGGTGCACGGCGTTCGCCATCGACACGCCGGACGGACCGCTCCACGCGCGCAACCTCGACTGGTGGACCGAGCGGCGCATGCTCTCGGAGCACACGCTGCTCTGCGACTTCCGAGGCGCGCCCACGCCCTATATCGCTCCGTCGGTTGGCCGGGGTTCATGGGCGTGTTCACGGGCGTGGCCGAGGGCCGCTTCGCCGTCTCCCTAAACGCCGTCATCAGCGCCGAGCCGTAGCCGCTCGCGCTCCCGGTCACGCTCCTGCTGCGAAAGGTGTTCGACGAGGCGCGCAGCTACGAGGAGGCGGTCATGACGCTCGCCGAAACGCCCATCGCCTCGGACTGCCTGCTGCTCGTCACGGGCACGAAGGCGGGGGAGATGGTCGTCATCGAGCGGACGAGCACCCGCTCCGCCCTCCGAGCGCCCGCGAACGGGCTCGTGGTGGTCACCAACGACTACCGCGCCATCGACGACGGCTTCGAGCGCCCCGGAGACGCGCTGGCCGCCACGTCCTGTGGGCGCTTCGACCGAGCCACCCACCTCGCGTCGAGCTCGACGCCCACGACCTTCGACGCCGCGTTCGAGATCCTGCTCGACGAGAAGGTGCGCATGGAGATCACGGTGCAGAGCGTGGTGATGCACGCGGCGAGCGGCGCCTGTGAGGTGCGGCTCCCGACCGGCGGCGGCGTGGTCGCCGGTCGCTGACCCGGTCGACCACTCGAGGCGTCGCCGCTCAGGGCGTGTACTCGCGCGCGCCGACGTCGTGCTCGGCGACCCCGCTCGCGTCGCCGTCGATGGGCCGTGGATCCCCCGCCACGTCGACGGCGACCACGTAGCCCGGGTCGGCCGCGTCGATGGGCGAGGCGCCGGGAGCCAGCCGCAGGTCGCCGGTCGCGACGTCGACGAACGGTGAGGTGTCGAGCCGAAGGTTGGAGGCCGCCACGTCGGGCACGGGGCCGTTGTAGGTCTCGCCCATGAACCCGTAGTAGAGGTTGTTGACCACGCTCCACCGAGGCCCATGGCCGTTCGAGCTGTTGTTCCAGAACGCGTACGCGACCCGCGCGGTCGGGGCGCCCGTGATGGTGTTGTAGGTGAAGACGTAGTCGCTCGCCCGGTCGTCCGCGGGCGCGAGGTCGAGGCACTGGATCAGGTAGACGGCGTCGCCGGTGACCTCGAACAGCTCGTTGTTGCGCACCAGCGCGTTGACGCGGGTGCCCGGGGCCGCGGGGGTGGACCCGCAGGTCCCTCCAGATCCGATCAACAGCTCGATCGGCTCCCGCATCGCGCCCGCGACGCCGCGCTCGAAGCGGTTGCGCTCGAGGGTCACCGCGAACCGGGAGGCCGGGGCCGTCTGACGCACCGCGCCGAGGAAGCGGATCCCGCGGCTCGAGGCGCAGCGCGAGTCCTCCATCGTCAGGCTGCCGCCGAGCCACGCGAGGTCGGTGTGGAGACAGTAGGTCGAGCCGACAGCAGGCATGTGGATCTCGAGGCTCGAGAGGTGCAGGGCCCAGCCGCTCGTGATGTTGATCTGGCGGTCGCCGCAGCTCCGGCTGCCGAGGCGGCAGGTGTGGATCGCCTCGTTGCCCGTGGCCTCGAGCGTGAAGTCGGCGAGCAGCGTGGGCGTCGGGTCGGGGTCGTCGAGGTCGCGCGCCGTGATCTCGCCTCGGATGATGGTCGCCGGTCCCTCCCCGACCACCGCGACGTGCGGCCGCAGGGAGAAGGCGGCGTCGTGGATGCCGGCGCGCACGCAGACCACTCCGGGGCTGGGCGCCGCCGCGACCGCGTCCGGGATCGTCGCGTGATCATCGGGCACGACGAGGTCGCACGGGTATCCGAAGCTCGGCCCGGCGTCGAAGCCCGCGTCGGCCAGGCCCGCGTCCGCGATGCCCGAATCGGTGAGGCCTGCGTCCATGAGGGCCGCGTCCATGAGGGCCGCGTCCACGAGGCCCGCGTCAGTGCGACCCGCGTCGATGGGGCCGGCGTCCGAGCGCCCCGCGTCGAGCCCCTGCATGGAGCCGTCGACGACGGCTCGCGCGTCTGGCGCTGCGCTCGCGTCGAGGCCCGACTCGCTCCCGCATGCGCTCAGCAAGACCACCGCCGCGCATGCGCACCCCCAACCACCTCTGGATCTCATTCCGTCACGCTCCGCCATCGCTTCGCCCATTGTACCCGTCGTCGCAGCCCAGCCCCCGATGCGGTCCGTCCTGAGCGCCAGCCGAGTCGCCGTCTCTCGTGTGGCGCCAACTGCGCGATGGCTGGCGTGACGTGCGGTATCGCGGGTCGTCCACCCACGTGGGGGCCGCGGACTCAGGAGACGCCGCGACGACGACCCGGCTTCGCGGCGGGGGCGGAGGTCGCCGGCTTCTTGGAGGTGGGCTTGCTCTTGGCGAAGCCGCCCTTCTTCGGCTCCGGCTTCTTCTCGTCGCCTTCCTCGGCCGCCTCGGCTTCCGCGGCCTCGGCCGCCTCACGCGCTTCGGCCGCGGCCGCGTTCTTCGCGGCGAGCTCGGCCGTGCGCGCCGCCTCGTCCTCGGCGAGGTGGCACTTCTTGTACTTCTTCCCGGACCCGCAGTGACACGGGTCGTTTCGACCGAGCTTGGAAATGGGATCCTCCGTCGCGAACGGGGCCGCACGTGCGACCCGCGCCCAGTCTACCGGAGATCGTCCGACGTCAGGCCTCGCGTCTGCCGAGGCCCCTCGAATCGAGCGGCGGCACGCACGGTTCGAAGCGCTCCCCCGCGCCGTGGTAGGAGCGAGCATGCACACCATCCTGGTCACGGGCGCGACGAGCGGGATCGGCGAGCACACCGCGCGCGCCCTCGCGGCGGACGGGCACCGCGTCTTCGCCACCGGTCGGAGCGAGGCGAAGCTCGAGCGGCTGGCGCGGGACGGGCTCGAGACGCTTCGCCTCGACGTGGACGATCCGGCTTCGGTCGACGCGGCCGCGGAGGCGGTGCGCGCGCGGACGGGAGGCCGCGGCCTCGACGTCCTGATCAACAACGCGGGCTTCGGGGAGATGGGGCCGCTCGAGCTGCTGCCCGCGTCGCGGGTCGAGGCGATGTTCGAGACGAACGTGCTGGGCGCGGCGCGGACGATCCGCGCCTTCGTCCCCGCGATGCGCGCGCGGGGGCGCGGCCGCGTGATCCAGATCTCGAGCGTGCTCGGCGCGGTGACCATGCCGGGCCACGGGGCCTACGCGGCCACCAAGCACGCGCTCGACGCGATGAGCGCGGCGCTGCGGATGGAGCTGGCCCCGTTCGGGGTGGAGGTGCACGGGATCGCCCCGGGCTCGATCGACACGGCGTTCGGCGGCGGCGCGTTCGGCGCGCTCGAGGCGCTCTCGAGCGAGGCGTACGCGCCGATGCTCGCGACGATGCGCGCCCTCGAGTCCACCAACGCGCGCATGAGCGCCCGGCCGCGCGTGGTGGTGGACGCGATCCGCCGCGCGGTGGCGGGGGCGGGCTCGGCGCACCGCTACGTGCCCGCGATCGCGGCGGCGCAGGTGGGGCTCGGCCGGCACGGGCGGCCGCTCTTCGAGCTGACCCTCTCGCGCGCGACCGGGCTTCACCGCGTCACCCGCTCCCCCGCCGCGGCGCGCGTGCCGGTCGCGGTGGTCACCGGCGCGGCGGGCGGCATCGGCCGCGCGACCGCGTTCCGGCTCGCGAAGGCCGGCTGGACGGTGATCGCCACCGACGTCGACCGCTCGGCGCTCGCCGAGGTGGGGCGCGCGGCGAAGGAGCAGCGGCTGCCGGTCGAGACCCGCCCGCTGGACGTCACCGACGCGGCCGCGGCCGAGGCGCTCGCGGACGCGCTCGGGCCGGTGGAGCTGCTCGTGAACAACGCTGGCTACGCGGAGCTCGGCCCGATCGAGCTCGCCCCCGACGAGGCGTGGCGCGCGCAGATGCGCGTCAACATGCATGGCCTGCTCGGGGTCTCGCGCGCCTTCGCGCGGGGCATGCGCGCGCGGGGGCGAGGGCGCATCGTCAACGTCTCGAGCGTGGCCGGGGTGATCGGCTTCCCGCTCATGGGCGTCTACTGCGCGAGCAAACACGCGGTGGAGGCCTTGACCGACACCCTGCGCCTCGAACTGGACGCGTTCGGCGTGCAGGTCAGCGCGGTGCAACCCGCCTTCATCCGGAGCGGCTTCGCGGAGACGGCGAAGAAGACCATCGCCCGCTACGACCTCGAGCAGACCCCCTACGCGCCGGTCGCCGCGCACATGGAGACCATCCTGGCCCGGCTGGACGCGGTCGGCGGTGAGCCGGCGGACGTCGCGCGAGCCATCCTCCGCGCCGCGCGGGCCCCCTCCCCCGCGCCTCGCTATCGCGCCCCGGCGTCGGCCGCCCTCGCGGCCCCGCTCTTCCCGTGGCTCCCGACGCGGCTCACGGACGCCGCGCTCGGGCGGCTCTTCGCGATGCACACGCTCACTCCGTCCTGACACGCCCACGCTGATACTTCGACAGTGGGGCGCCGGCGTGCCGGACGGCGAGACGAGCCTCAGACCTTCTTGGCGAGCACGACCTTGTAGGTGTCGGCGCGGGTCTTCATGTCGTCGTAGAGCCGGGTGCCCGGATCGCGGCAGAGGTTCTTCATCGCGAGCGCCGCCTCGGTGCGCTTCCGGGCGCCGAGGATCGGCGTACGGAAACCGACGAACTTGTCGAGCGCCTGCTCGATGTAGGCGCTGATGCGCTCGCGGTCCTCGTCGCGGGCCTGGATGGCCTCCTCGGTGACGTCGCAGATCTCGATCGTCTCCATCCCGATCGACTGCATGAAGTCCAGGCAGGGCTGCCAGGCGATGTCGGGGATGGCGTTGCCCCAGACGAAGTAGCCGCCGGGTTTGAGGATGCGGCGCGCGGACCGGAAGAACTTGCGGTCCTCTTCGGTCATGACCTCACCCTGGTCGGTCACGTGCGTCTCGCACACCGCGACGATGTCGGCGACCTCGTCGTCGATGGGCAGGCGCGTGGCGTCCGCGCGGGTGGCGACCAGGCGGCCCTTGTGCCGCGGCACGAACTTCTTGCGGCACGTGGAGACGCCGGCCATCTGCATGTCGACGGCCTCGTAGGTGCACTTGGGCAGCACGCTGGTGCAGATGTGGTCGGCGCCGGCGCCGGTCCCGCAGCCCATCTCGACCACGTGCACGCGACCGTCACGCTCGGCCGCGAGCTCCTTGATCGCGTCGAAGTGCATGAGCCCGGTGTAGGCGTTGCGGCCGAAGCGCTGCGGATCCTCGCGGCCCGACGGCGCCTCGCCCCAGGCCTCGGGCCAGGCGTAGCCCCACGTGTTGAACGTGAACTCGTACGGCGTGCCGAGGTCGCTCTTCACGGTACCGACCTGCCGGTACATCGAGTAGAGGATCGAGTAGACGGACTGCTTGGTGTAGTCCTCCTCCTCGACGTGCCCGTTGACGGTCGAGACCTTGCCGCGGCCCTCGAGCGCCGAGCTCAGTACCCACGCGGCAACGATCCCCTGGAGCTCTCGCATGGAGTAGCTCGTCTCTTCACTCAGCCCGGTCAGAATGTCCATCAATCACTCCAGATGTCGGTCGGCCCCGTCTTCATAGGCGTGGCGCGTCGGGGTCCATAGCACGCGAGGACAGGACCCATGAACACCCCTTGGCCGATTTCTCGATCCGGGTTCTGCCGGCTCGCGGGGCTCGGGAACCCCTCACACGTACGTCAGGAGCGAAGTTCGACCGTGTGAGCATCGCCGCCCTCGACAACATCACGCGCCTAGACCAGCGGAACCACTCGGGATCAGCCCCGCGCGGGGCGTCGACGCTTCTTGGCCCGGTGCCAGGCCAGCCCGACCGCGCACGTCAGGCCGAGCATGCCGAGCGCCGCGCCGATGGCGGCCGGGAGCGAGAGGCTGTGGCCGACCAGGCGGTAGAGGCCGACGCCGCCCGCGTAGAGCACGAGCAGGTGGAAGGCGTAGAGGGTGAGGGTCTCGCCCGCGAGGATGGAGAGGGGCTTCGGCAGCCGCGTGATGGGGCGCTCGGCGACCGCGAGGAGCGCGATGAGGGCGAACACCACCGCCATCTTGAGCAGGTTGAAGCCCGGCGACGCGTTGTGGTGCGCGCCCTCGGCGAGGGCCGGCCCGAGACCCACGGCGTAGCCGAGGAGGCAGACGAGCGCCGAGGCCCCGAGGAGGCGCGGGAGCGGGAGGCGCGCGTCGGTGCGCGTGCCGTGCGGGAGCGCGACCGCGCCGAGCACCACACCCGCGAAGACGTAGCCGGCCCAGGGCGCGAGCGGGAAGAGCGAGCCCCCGCGGTGGGTGAGGTAGTTGAGCGCGAAGCGCCACGGGCCGCTCGGGTCGATGCCGTCCGTGAGGGGCGCGACGAAGAAGAAGAGCGCGGCGAGGGCGGCGCTGATCATCACCACGCGCCGGGGCCCGCGGCTGAGGACGGTGATCCCCTCGAGCATGACGATGCAGAGGCCGATGCACTGGAGCACGTCCGCGATGAGGAACTCGCGCATCGCCGCGGCCGCGTCGCCGCCGAAGATTCCGGCCGGGAAGTGGAGCAGATAGCCGACCAGCATCAGCCACCCGCCGCGGCGGAAGCGCGCGATGACCTTGCTGCGGTCGCTCACGTGCGCCTCGAAGCGCGCCAGCGTCGAGAGGTGGAAGCTCAGCCCCGCCGCGACCATGAAGGAGACGGAGGTCAGGCCGCGCACCCAGGTCCAGCCGTCGTAGACGGGGCCGGCCCGGAGCGAGTCCGCGAGCAGCGCGTCGACGGTGTGGCCGACGATCATCTGGAACGACGCGACGAGCCGGAGCAGGTCCACGAAGTGGATGCGTCTGGCTCGCACGCCCGCGGCGGCGGGCGCCGAGTCGACGGGGAGGACGAGGGCGCGGGACACGAGGGTCCTCGCATGTAGCACGCCGCTCTCAGGGTTCCACGGCTCGCCCGGCCGCCGCGCGCTCCGCCCGCACCAGCTCGTCCGCGACGGAGCCGCGCGCCGCGAGGAAGGGGCTGGGGATCAGTCCGCCGACGATCACCACCAGGGCGAGGGCGAGCCCCGCGCCACGCTCTGCCCGCGAGAGGTCCGGGCAGCGCTCGGTCGCGTCGTGCTCACCGAGGAAGACCCGGCCGAACAGCCGGAGGAACACCACCGCGTCGAGCGCGGTCACCGCGACGTACCCCGCCGCGAGCCACGGGTGGTCGAGGAGGATCCCCTCGGCGATCAGCTCCTCCGCCACGAAGGTGAGGGTGCCGGGGAGCCCCACCACGCCGAGCCCGAACAGGAAGTGGAGCGACGCGAGGCGTGGCGCGTCCGCGACGAGCCCGTGGAAGCGATCGAGCGACACCACGCCGCGGCGCGCGCGGACCGCCATCGCGCAGAGGAGGAGGCCGCTCCCCGCGACCCCCTGCCCCAGCCAGAGCAGGAGCGCGCCGTCCACGCTCAGGACGTCGACGTCCGCGAGCCCGAAGAGGACCAGCCCCAGCTGACTGCAGATCAGATACACGACCGCGTCCCGCTGGTCGCGCTGGCCGAGCGCCACGAGGCCGAAGTACGCGGCGCTGATCAGACCGAGCCCGGACAGCCACGGCAACGCCACCACGAAGGCGCCGGGGTAGAGGGTCGCGATCCGCAGGAGGAGGTACACCCCGGGCAGCGGGGCCAACAGCAGGATCGCGCGGGCGGCGCGCCCCTCTCGAACGAGCCCGACGAGCCAGCGATGGGCGGGGAAGATCGCGCTGCGCGAGACGGCGGCGACGATGACGAGGCCCAGCAACAGCGCCTGCTCGCCCCGGTCGAGGACCGGCGGCGACGCGCCGAACAGCGGCCCGAAGCGGCCCCCGCCCGCGACCGCGCCCACCGCCATCACCGCGAGCCAGGGCGCACCCCCATAGGCCATCAAGACCCGGCTGGGCGCGAGCGCGGAGGGTCGAGGCTCCTCCGTCAGGAGCGCGCCGGCCGGGAGCGTGCTCAGCGCGGCGGCGGCGACCGCGAGCTCGAGCGGCACGCTGACGAAGACGACGAGGGTGGTGGCGGTGATCCACAGCGAGCTCGCGACCGCCGCCCGGTCGAGCTCGGCCCGCGGCGCCAGGCGGAGTACGGCCAGGCCGACGACGCTCGTCAGGACGGGCAACGCGACGCTCGTGCGGTCGACCGCGAGGCCGGGCAAGAGGCCGTCCGCGAGCAGCGGCTCACCGCGCGCGTAGAAGGCGGAGAGGACCGCGAGCGACGCGGCGCCCGTCAGCGCGAGGGTCACGACGCCGACGAGCCGGGCGCGAGCGCCCGCGCCGCTGGCGACGAGCAGCCCGAGCAGCGGGATCGCGACGAGGAGCGCGAGGGAGGGGACGCCGCTCACGACCGAGCCTCCTCTGCGGACCGCGCCAGCGACTGGGGGGCCGACTCGGGTTCCGGGTCGGAGGCCCCCGCGAGGCGTCGCTCGAGGGCCGCGAGCGCGCGAGAGAGCCGGAGGACCGGCGCGGCGAGCGCGCGATCGGCGAGCTCGTCGAGGTAGAAGCGATCGAGCGCGCTCCGGAACAGCAGCGCGCCGACGCGCCGGGGGAGGCGGCGCTCGATGCGGTCGAGCACCCGGCCGGTCTCGAGGTCGTCGTCGAGCCCTCCGCGGATGGAGGACAGCTCCGCCAGGACCGCCGGCGCGCGCAGGAGCTGCCACATGCGCAGGCACGCGTGCCCGACGAGGTGGACGGCGGCGACGGTCGGGAGGTGGAGCCCCAGCTCGACGAACATCAGGCCGACCTGCGTCATCGTGGAGAAGGCGAGCCCGTTCTTCACGTCGGGCTGGACCCGCCCCGCGAGGGTGGCGAAGACCGCGGTCGTGAGCCCCACCGCGACGGCCACCGCCGAGGCGACGGATGAGTCGACGAAGAGCGACCGCGCGCGGATCAGCAGGTAGACCCCGGCGTGCACGGAGAGCGCGCCATAGAAGATCGCGCTCGACGGGGTCGGCCCCTCCATCGCGCGGGGCAGCCAGCCCCCGACCGGCAGCTGCGCCGACTTGCCCATGGCGCCGAAGATCAGCAGCAGCGCGACCACCGTCGCCGGCCCCGCGTCGAGGTGCGGCAGGGAGGCCACCCACTGCCCCGGCTCGAGCTCGGGCTCGAAGCGTGCCTCGGCGCCGAAGTGGTGGAGCGACAGGATCGCCAGGAGCAGCCCCACGTCACACAGGCGGTAGGTGATGAAGGCGCGCAGCCCACTCTGGACCGGCCCTCGTCGCTGGTGGAAGAAGCCGATCAACAGGACCGAGGTGAGCCCGACGATCTCCCACCCGACGAACAGGAGGCCGAGGCTGCCGGCCCCGACGAGCACGGTCATGCCGAAGGCGAAGACCGTCAGCAGGAAGAAGAAGCGGGCGTGGCCGGGCTCCCCGTGGAGGTACGTGCGCGAGAAGTGGCCGACGAGCGCGCACGCGCCGAGGGAGAGCGTCGTCATCACCGTGGACAGGCGGTCCACCAGCATCGTCAGCGGGAAGGCGTGCCCGCTCGCCTCGAACCAGGTCCCGAGGTGGACCAGGCGGGGGGCCTCGCCCCAGGTCAGGGCGAGGGCCGTCGACGCGGCGATCAGCCCCACGCCCAGGGTGGCGCGCGTGAGATCGACGACGAGTCGCTCGCTCGGGCGTCGCGCCCAGGCCGCCACGGCGAGGAGGGCGGCCCCCAGGAGCGGGGCGCCCAGCGAGACGGAGACCGCGGTCCGGACGAGCTCATGCATGACGTGACTCCTGAGAGGCCGCCCCCTCGCCGAGGAGGCTTGGAGGGACGGCGTCGCGGCGGTCGCGGTAGGCGTCGACCGAGCGCGCGAACCACGGGACGGGGCCGGCCGAGGGGGTGAACGGCTCGAAGCCCCCGGGCCTCGAGACGGCGAGGGCCCCGCTCTCCGGGTCCTGGGAGACGAGGGTGACCCAGCCGCCGGAGACGAGACGCCCGACCTCGGGGCGGGACCTGGTGACCTGCACGAGGCGTTGCGGAGTGGCCTCGACGACGAGCAAGAGGCGCATCGGCTCGTGCACGTCGACCGTCTGATGGGGCAGCCCCGTCCGCAGGTCGCTCTCGTGGCCGTCCATCACGCCGACCAGCCCGGTCACGTTGTGCGGGAGCTTGGAGCCGGCACCGAAGCGCGCCTGATCGACGGTGGAGAAGTAGTACTCCAGGTTGATGCCGGCCCCGACCGGCCCGACGGAGGCGAGCAGGCGCTCGAGGACGCGGCCGTCCGGATCGGTCGTGGGGTCGTAGGACACGAGGAAGGCGCGCCGATCCAAGAACAGCCCCCGCGTGCGCGCGCGTCGACCGACGAAGCAGAGCGAGTTGGTGCAGTGCCCGTACTCGGGTCGCGGCTCGGCCAGGCTCGCCGAGCGGGCCTCGACGATGCGCAGCGCCCGCTCGGGCGTGACGTCCAGCGGCACGGTGTGGAACCGACGCACGCGCTCGTGCGCGTCCCACCGCCGGGCGACGTCGAAGACGCGACGCGCGTCCTCGAGCGCGGCGCGGTGCGTCTCGGGCGCGCGGCGCAGATCGAACAGCGCGATGGCGTCGGTGCAGGTGTCGTGGGAGCCGCCGACGACCCAGGTGGTGGCGGGGATCCGGACGCCGTGAGCGCGCGCGAGGCGCTCGCGGACCCGCGGATCGTTCAGCAGCATCGCGGCCAGCCGCGCGTTCGGGCCGCCCTTGCCTCCCGCGCAGGCGCCGCACTCGTACATCGCGGCGTGGGGGTTGTTCGTGGTCACGCCGCCGTGCCCGAGCAAGACGAGCAGCGGCGCGAACGACGAGGTCAGCCCCATGTCCTCGAGGAGCCGCGCGAGCCGCTCGGCCGCCTCCTCCACCGTGAAGCCGGACTCGACCCCCGGCTCGGTGTGCGGGGGACGGAAGGCGGTGAGGGTGGTGGCCGGTCGGGGCGCGATCACGCCCTGCAGCCACGTCTCCGCGCGCCGCGCGGACCGCGGCGCGAGCACCCCGAGGACCATCGGCGCCGCGTGGAGGGCCCCCGCCATCGAGATGCCGAGCCCCCGGACGAGCCCGCGGCTGCCGACGTGCGCGGCGAAGCCGGTCTTCGCGAAGGCCGATCGCCGCCGGCGCCAGGCCCGCTCGGCCGCCGGGTCCTCGGCCACCTCGAAGACGGTGTGGGTCGGGATCTGGGCTACGGGACAGAGCGCCTGTGTGTGGCTCGTCTCGAGCGCCTGGTAGGCGATCGCGAGCCCGAAGAAGCCGGGGGCGCCGAACGTCTCCACCGCGCCGTCGGCCTCCTCGAGGTGTCGGCGGAGGCTCTCCTCGCGGTCGTCGAGACAGCAGACCACCTGCATCCAGGGCGGGTCCGCGCGCCCCGTCGACGGGATCCGGGCCGCGTTCCGGCTCAGCGCGTCCAGGACGTCCCGGCGGTACGTTCGCTCGTAGGCCTCGAGGAGCACGGCGCCGCGCTCGAGGCTCGAGAAGCGATCGAGCACGTCCTCGAGGGCCCGCGCGTGAGGCGGCTGCAGCCGCTCGATCGCGTCGAGATCGACCTCCGCGGTGACGAAGAGCGAGAAGAGTCGGTGGGCCTGCCCGAGCGCGCCTCGACCCGCCCGCGCCACGGCGGCCGCCTCCCGCAGCTCCGCGAGCGGAGGCGCGAGCCGGCGCCGTGCGAGCTCGTGCTCGAGCGCGGCGGTCGAGAGCGTGAGGCGCACCGCGAGGAACTCGTCGAGCCGGTAGGGGCGGGTCCGCATGCGCTCCTCGGCCCGCAGCTCGAGGCGGCGAAACATGCCCGCCCAACCGGGCAGCGCGAGCAGCTCCGCCTCCAGGTACGCGGGCCACTCCGCGCGCTCGACGCCGAGCGCGCGGAGGCGATCGCGGATCACCCGCGGCGCGTCCTCACCGCGCTCGCCCTGCCGGGCGAGCTCCCGGAGCGCCCTCCCCCGCCAGCCGGGCGCGGCGGCGCCCCCGCGTCGCGCGAGCTCGCACACCGCGCGGTGGAAGCCGAGGGCGCGGCTCGGCATCGGCCAGTACGCGAGCCCCGCGTCGAGGTAGGCGGCCGACCAACGCACCAGGGTCGGGGAGTAGTGCTCGTCCACGTCGACCCCGGTCAGCTCGCGCAGCGCGTCCCGGTGACGCCGCGGCCGCGTCCGGGTGGCCCCCTCGGCGCACGCGAGCCGGCGCGCGTGCGCGAACACCGCGCGCAGCACGACGGGGGCGGGGCTCGCGTCGAGCGCCTCGCCGAGCGCGCGCGCGTCGTCCCCGAAGCGCTCTCTCACCTCGCGCTCGGAGGTGGCGGTCGCGAGCAGCGCGCGCAGCCCCTCCTCGCCCTCGTCCGCGATCCGGGCGCGCAGGCGCGCCGCGGCCCGCTCGAGCCAGTCGGTCCGGTCGAGCCCCTCCGGCGGGCGCTCCACGAGCTCGCCCTCCGTGAGCGCGAAGGCCACGGTGGGCTCGTCGCGATCCGCCAGGTCCCCGACGAGGGCGGCCCATCGGACGGCGCGCCCCTCCAGGCCTCCGGGGAGCGCCTCCGAGCGCGGGTGGCGCTCGTCGAGGGCCGCGGCCAGGTCGGCCTCTCGGATGCGCCGCGCCCGGAGCTGCGCGCGAGACCACTCCGCCTTCGGGTACGGGGTGGCGCCGAAGAGGGCCGCCGCGCGCGCGAGCGCGTCGTGGAACTCGAGCTCCTCGAACGCGTGGAGGGTGTTGTGGTGGACGAAGCCCGCCAGGGGCGCCTGGTCTGGGAGGTGATGGGCGACGGAGTCCAGCGCGTCCCGCAGCGCCTCGAGCTCGCCTCCGTCGGCGGACGCGTCGCGCCCCTCCGGACCCTCGAGGGCCGCCCGGCCCATGCCGGCCGTGCGCGCGGCGCTCACGATCCCACCCCCCAGCGGGTGGCCCGCGGGTGCCCCGACGCGGGCCGCAGCGCCTCGAGGCCGACCACCCGGAGCGTGGCGGCGGGCCACTCCGCGCTCATCGCGTGCAGGCGCTCGAGGAAGGTGTGGTCCACCAGGCGGGTGTCCCTCACGTCGACCACGACCTCCGTCACGTCGGGAGGGACGGCCCGGAGCAGCCGTCGCACCTTCAGGAGCGCGGCGAAGGTCGCGCTCTCGTGCAGCACGAGGGTGAGGTGCTCGCCCTCCCGCCGCAGCTCGACCTTTGCGCCGAGCAGGCGCCTCAGGCCGCCTCCCCGGTAGGCGTGCAGCGCGATCTTGAGCGCGAGGCCGGCGGCCACACCCACCAGGAGATCCGCGGCGAGGGTGACGAGGAGGGTCGTGAGGAAGAACGCGAGCTGGTCGAGCCCGAGCTGATGCGCGTGTCGGAGCTCCGACGGCGAGGCCAGCCGGAAGCCGGTGTAGACGAGCATCGCGGCCAGCGCGGCCAGCGGGATCCGATGGAGCAGCGCCGGCGCGAGCGCGACGAAGGCGAGCAGGAACAGGCCGTGGAAGAAGTTCGAGGCCGGCCCCCTCGCGCCGGCGTCGAGGTTCGAGCGGCTGCGGACGATCTCCGAGATCATCGGCAGGCCGCCGATCGCCGAGGCCACCAGGTTCCCGAGGCCGACGGCGAGGAGATCGCGGTCCAGGTTCGACGCGCGCCTCTGGGGGTCCATGGCGTCGACCGCGAGCACGCTCAGGGTGGACTCGATGGAGCCGACCAGCGTGAACATCACCGCGTACTTCAGCGACGCGAGCGAGAACACGACGGAGAAGTCGGGGAGCGCGAGCGCGTCCACGAAGCGCCCGGGGAGGTTCACGAGGTGGCGCGGGCCGACCTCGTGGACCGCGCCGCCGAAGGTGTAGGTGTGGTGGTGCTCGAGGTCGAAGAGGAGCCCCAGCGGCACCGCCGCCGCGACGACGACCATCGGCGCGGGGACCGAGGCGACCCAGCGGAGGCGCCGGGCCATCAGGGGCAGGGCGAAGAGGATGAGGAGCGACACCACGCCGATGAGCAGGATCTCGGGGTTCTCGTGGGCGAGGCTGCGGGGCAGCTCGCCGAGCAGCTCGAGCGGGCTGTCGCCGTGAGGCGCCACGCCGAGCACGACGTGCGACTGCTTGGCGACGATGATGACGCCGATGGCGGCCAGCATCCCGTGCACCACCGATGGCGGCATGGCCGCGCCGAGCGACGCGGCGCCGGCGAGGGCCATCACGATCTGGGCCAGCGCCGCGACCACGCCGACGGCCAGGGTGCGGCGATAGCCGGCCGCGATGTCGCCGGCGCCCAGCTCCTGCACGGCGCCGACGACCACCACGATCAACCCCGCCGCGGGGCCCTTGATGGTCAGCGGCGCGCTGCCGAGGAAGCTCACGAGCACGCCGCCGACGATGGCGGTGAGGACGCCCGCGACCGGTGGGAAGCCGCTGGCCATCGCGATGCCGAGAGAGAGCGGCAGCGCGACGAGGAACACGAGGAAGCCCGACACCATGTCGCGCCTCGGGAGACGGGAGCACAACAATCGCAAACCGAGCTCCATCGGGGGCTCCATCGCAGAGAGGAACGGGGGCGGGGCGCCGCGGGGGCGCGGCCGCATCGAGCGAGAGCGGACGGACGTCCGGCGAGCGCGCCGTCTCTCCGCGCGAGGCCGGGTCGAGGGACGTCGACGGCCTGGCGCGAGGGCGGCGGGGGAGGACCTGTCGCGTCAGCCGCGCGGCGGCCCGCGCGCGTCGTGGTCGGCGATGGCGTTGCGGACGCGGCGATGCTCCACCGCGCCACGGTCGGCCAACGCCGCTGCGAGCGGCACGTCGGGCGAGGTCGCCCGATCGCTGTCGAGCGGCGCGTCCCGGCCGTCGCTCTCGGTCTTCTCCACCGTGAGCGAGAGGTGGCCGTGGCCGCCGTCGTCGTGCGAGGAGACGCGCCGCGCGGGCGCGCCGCGGTCGGGCGCGGCGGCCGCGAAGGCGTCGCCCCACCGCTCGGCGCCGCGGGTGGCGCCCGCCAGCTCGGTCGGACCGACCGCGGCGGCGCTCGGGTCGAGGACGGCGAGCGCGACGGCCGCGCCGAGAGAGAGCAGGGCGAGTCGAGCGGCGGACCGTGACTGGAGAGAGCTCGTCATGACGACGCGGACGGATTGTGGGCGGCCGCGCGCCGACGCGCAAGCTCGCTCATCGCGCGGGGAAGCCGTAGCCGGGCGCCGAGGGGTGGTCCGGTGGCGCGATCCAGACCATCGATGGGCAGAACCCGCCGCACGGCTGGCCCGTGTGGTCGTGGAGGAGCACGACGTGGGTCCCGTCCACCCAGAGGCGGTCTGGGCGCGTCCCGGTCTCGTTGACCGCCTCGAGGGCGCTCCGGTCGATCGCGGCCTCCACACCCGCCACCCAGACGGGCATGTCCGCCGGCTCGGTCGGGCCCCAGACCTGCAGCGCCTGGTCGTCCCCCATGTGCACCTGCGTGACGTAGCCGCCGAGGGTCAGCTCGACGTAGCAGCCCGTGCCGGGCTGGGGGCAGACGGCGGGGGCGCCGAGGCGCTCCGCGAGCGCGACCATGCGCGCGTCGGTGGGTACGGCGCGGAGATCGAACGCGAGCAGCTCGCGGAGCCAGCCCTCGGTCGGATCGGGCGCCGCGCGCCTGGGCGAGGCGGTCTCTCGAGGTGGCGCGTCGTCACGCGTCGAAGAGCGGCCCCCGGGCGGGCCAGAGGGGCCCTCCCCCCCACACGCGAGCAGGAGGAGCGCCGCGGCGAACGAGCTGCGGGTCATCGTCACCGCCGAACGTAGACCGTCTCCCGCCGCGACACACGCTACTCTCCGCAGACATGCTCCGACGTCTCGCGTGCCTCCTCGCCCTCTGGACCTGCGCGTGCGACGCCGCGCCCGCCGCCGACGCGGGGCCCCCACCGGAGGACGGCCGCGTCGACGACGCGGACGCGGGGCCGCCCCCTCCGTTCGTCGAGGACCCGCGCTGGTTCCGGCACGCGGTCTTCTACGAGCTGTGGGTGCGGAGCTTCCAGGACTCGGACGGCGACGGGGTCGGCGATCTTCCCGGGCTCACGAGCCGGCTGGACTACTTCGTGGAGCTCGGCGTGGAGGGCCTCTGGCTCATGCCGACCTATCCGTCTCCCCTCGCCGACAGCGGCTACGACGTCGCGGACTACGTTGGCGTGCACCCGGACTACGGCATGCTCGAGGACATGGACACGTTGCTGACAGAGGCCCACGCCCGTGGGCTGAAGGTGTACCTGGACCTGGTCTTCAACCACACCAGCCGCGCCCACCCGTGGTTCGTGGAGTCGCAGAGCGATCCGAGCGGGCCGCGCGGCGACTGGTTCGTCTGGGCCGACGAGGCGGGCGAGGGCTGCGAGGGCGCGGCGGGGCCGTTCGGCAGCGTCCGCTGGACGCGCGACGAGACGCGAGGGCAGTTCTACTTTCACCAGTTCTACCCCGAGCAGCCCGACCTGAGCTTCGACGAGCCGTCGGTGCGCGAGGCGCTCCTCGACGTGACCCGCTTCTGGCTCGACCGCGGCGTGGACGGCTTCCGCCTCGACGTGCCCTACCGCTACGACGAGGACCTCCCCGTGTGCGTGCACCGCCCGGGCACCTTCGACTTCTTGCGGTCGCTCCGCGAGGTGACCGACGAGCACGACGCGGCGATGGTGGGCGAGACGCTCGCGAGCCCGGAGGAGCTGGGCCGCTACCTCGCCCCCGATGTGCTGCAGATGGGCTTCCTGCTCGCCGAGGCGACCATCTTCTGGGTGGCGGCGCAGACCGAGACGGCGGGCGGGCTCGGCCGCGCGATCGACGCCGTGGTGGCCGAGACGCCGCTCGAGGGGGGCACCTTCGCGACGGTGCTCGGCAACCACGACCTCCAGCGCACCACCGCCGCGGTGGCCGACGACCCGGGCGCGCTGCGCGTGATGGCGGCGACGCAGATGACGCTGCCCGGCGTGCCCTTCGTCTACTACGGCGAGGAGCTGGGCATGCTCGCGGGCGGCGACTTCATCGTCGACTCGCGGGACTCGGCGCGCACGCCGATGCAGTGGGACGCCGGGCCCAACGCGGGCTTCACCGAGGGCGCGCCGTTCCTGGCCCTCGCCCCCGAGCACGAGACCCGCAATGTCGAGACGCTGCGCGCCGATCCGGACTCGCTGTGGTCGTTCTATCGGCGCCTGATCGCGCTGCGCACGTCGACCCCCGCCCTCACGACCGGCACCTACCAGCGCCTGAGCTCTCCGAACCGGAGCACCCTCGTCTACTGGCGGCGCCACCCCGACGGCGACCGACTGGTGGCAGCGAACTTCGGACGCGGGTCGGCGGCGCTGGACCTCGGTGTGCCCTGGGAGGCGGTGAGGGACGCGCTGGGCGAGGCGCCGGTCGGCGCGGTGGAGGGCGGACGATTCCGAGGCGAGCTGCCCGGACGAACGGTCTGGGTGCTCGGCGCCGCCGAGTGATCTACGATCCCTCGAGTCTTGCTTGCTCGGGGGATGACATGAGGAGAATCTTTGGCGCGCTCTCGTTGCTGCTCCTGGTGGGCTGCGGCGGCGAGTCGGTGGTGGAAGACGGCGGCGTGGACGAGGACGCGGCGACGCCCATGGACGCCGCAACCTCCATGGACGCGACGGTCAGGACGGACGGCGCGCCCGCGCCCGACGGCGGGCCGGTCGGGGACGCGTCGCCGGGGGAGGACGCGGCCATGGCGGACGACGCCTCCGCGGACGACGCCGGGAGCCGCTGCAGCTCCGACGGCGAATGCGCCGACACCGCCTACTGCGCCAAGCCTGGCTGCGACGCGCGGGACGGCGCGTGCGTGATGAAGCCGACCGTCTGCACGGACGAGCTCGACCCCGTCTGCGGCTGCGACGGTCGCACCTACAGCAACCCCTGTGAGGCGGCCGCGGCGGGCGTGAACGTGGCCGCGCGCGGGGCCTGCGCCGTGGACGGAGGCGCGCCCGACGGCGGGAGCGGCGGATGTCGCACCAACGCAGACTGCGCGCGCACCGACTACTGCGCCAAGGCGGCGGGCGACTGCATGGGCTCGGGCGTCTGCACGGCCCGTCCCGGCGTCTGCCCGGGGATCTTCGACCCGGTCTGCGGCTGCGACGGCACCACGCACTCGAACGCCTGCGTGGCGGGGTCGCGGGGACAGAACGTCGCCTCGCGCGGGGAGTGCGGGGCGACGAGCTGCGCGCTGACGCCGATGACGTCGTGCTGCTTCGAGGACACCGACTGCGCGTCGCCGGGCGGCCCATCGCGCCTGCGCTGCGAAGGCGCGATGTGCGCCCCGGGCGGTGAGGGCACCTGCGTGGACGCGGTGCTGCCGAGGGATCGATGCTGGAACGACGGCGACTGCGGGAGCGGCCGGACGTGCATGGGCCCGAACCGCTGCCCGTGCGGCGCGCGCTGCCTCGTGCCCGACAGCCCTGGCACCTGTCGATAGGTCGACGTGGTCCGCTCACTCGCGTTGACGTTGTTCCTGGTCGGCTGCGCGCCCCACTCGGCGGCGCCCACCGCGGGCTCGCTCGAGGAGGTGCGCGGCGTGGTGCGCGACGCGTACTCCGGCGCCCCGGTCGCAGGCGCGCGGGTGACCGAGCGGCGCGAGGGCGTCACGACCCTCACCGACGCCCGCGGCCGGTTCACGCTGGCGCTGTCTGAGGGACCGCACCGCCTGCAGCTCGACGCGGAGGGCTACCACCCGGGCGAGCGCGTCCGCGCGACGAGCGGCGCCCCGGTCGACGCGAACGTCTTCCCGCTCGCGCCCGACGACGCGACCATCGCCCGTCACCTCGACGCGGTCGCGGTGCGCGTGCCGGACGCCGTCCGCGACCGCCCGGTGACCGGCGATCTCGGCGCCGCGGTCTGGGCCCACCACGACGCGCCGCGGCTGCCCGAGACCATCCGCGTGTGGCGCGCCGCGGGCACCGCGCTGCAGCCTCGCTCGCCGGCCTTCGCGGACCGCTCGTGCGACCCGGCCGCGGTGGTCGAGGAGCTGCCGTTCGAGGAGTACGTCAAGGGCGTCATCCCGCACGAGTGGATCCCCTCGTGGCACCCGGAGGCGCTCCGCGCGGGCGCCATCGCCGCGCGCAGCTACGCGGCCTCGCACGCGCTCGGGGGAGGCCGCTGGGACTGCGCCGACGTCGACGACGGCACCGTCACGCAGGTCTACCGGGACGACCGCGCCGAGCCGACGAGCGCCGCGGTGGACGCGACGCGCGGACAGCTCGTCGTGCGCGACGGCAACGTGGTGCGGGCGGAGTACAGCGCCGAGAACGGCGGCCGGACCGAGCACGACGTCGACGACCCCACCTGCGAGGGGACCGAGCGCTTCGGCCACGGCCGAGGCATGTGTCAGTGGGGCACGCAGCGCTGGGCGATCGGCGAGTGCGCGAACCCGCCGTGCGACTTCGGTGCCTTCGGCGCGGAGCCGAAGACCCACACCTGGATGGTCGAGCACTACTTCCCCGGGGCCGTGGTCGGCGGAGGGCCACACGAGGTCGAGCCCTGCGAGACGCTCGGCCCGGACGGCGGCGTGCTCGAGGAGTCCGGCCCGTGCTTCGAGGCCTTCGGCCCCGGCGAGTACTGGCGCTTCGAGGACTTCGGGCACGGCGGCTCGCTCACCTGGACGAACGCCTTCGCGTCCGAGACGCCGAGCAACTGGTCGCGCTTCTCCCTCTTCTTCGCGGAGCCCGGCCGCTACCGCGTGGAGGTCTACGTCGAGCCCGGCTTCGGTGGGCACACCGCCATCGACTACGAGATCACCCACGCGGGCGGCGTCGCGCGCGTCGCGCTCGACCAGCGCGCGGCGTCGGGCTGGGTCTCGCTCGGGGAGCACGACTTCGACGACGCGGGCGAGGTCCGCGTGAACGACCACACCGCGGCGCCGCTCGACGACGACCGCCGCATCGTCCTGGACGCGGTGCGCTTGACGCGCCTCGACGGGATGGCTGGCGACGGCGGCGTGCCGCGTGGCGTCGGAGGCGGCGCCCGCGAGCTGCGGGGCGGCGGCGGGCTCGGCGGCTGCGCGGCTGCGGGTCGATCGCGCGCGCCGCTCTGGCCGCTCGCGCTGCTCGTGCTCGTGTGGCGCGCGCGCTCCCGAGCGCGGCCCGCTCGCGTGACGACCAGATGGCGTTAGGTTGTCTGGCGCATGCGCTGGGCTGCACCGACCGCCGCGCTCGTGCTCATCGTCGCGAGCGTGGCCTCCGCCAACGCCACCGCGCCCGGCAGCCGCGGCGCGGCGCGGGTGATGGACGTGCTCGGGCAGGTGCGCGAGAACCTCGAGGTGACGCGCTACTCCCACCAGCGCCGCGTCCGCGAGCACCGAGGCCAGTACTTCTTCGACTGCTCCGGCATGGTGCAGTGGGTCCTGTCCCGCGCCTCGCGCCGCAGCATGGTCGATCTGCGCGAGGGCCAGCGCCCGCTCGCGATCCACTTCGTGTGGCGCATCCAGCGCGCGCCGACGGATCGCTTCCGCGGTGGTTGGCGCCGCATCGAGCGGATCGGCGACGTGCGCCCCGGCGACGTCTTCGCGTGGCGCCGTCCAGAAGGATTCCGGAGCCGCAACACCGGCCACGTCGGCTTCGTCATCGCACCCCCTCGCCGCCTGGACCGCCAGCTGGAGCGGGGCCCCGTCTATCTGCTGCGGCTCGCCGACGCCTCCCGCTACGTGCACCAGGACGACACCCGCCCTTGGCCGGGCCCCGGCGGCTTCGGCATGGGCACGATGGCGTTCCTCGCCGACGAAGCGGATCGCCCCGTCGGCTACGCCTGGGCCGGCCTGCACAGCCGTGGCTTCCGGGAGACCGAGATCGTCTTCGGTCGCCCGGGACCGTAGCGGCGCCGACGGCGCGCGCGGCTGCCTCGAGGCGAGCTCCCTTCACAGCCTCCGCCGAGCGACTGAACGCTCACCACGGCCAAGCTCGACGAACGCCGGGAGAAACCGACTCTGGCTCGTGAGCGGGAGCGGGAGCGGGAGCGGGAGCGGGAGCGGCAGCGGGAGCGGGAGCGGGAGCCGGAGCGGCAGCGGGAGCGGGAGCCGGAGCGGGAGCGGGAGCGGGAGCGGGAGCCGGAGCGGGAGCCGGAGCCGGAGCCGGAGCCGGAGCGGGAGCGGGAGCGGGAGCGGGAGCGGGAGCGGGAGCGGGAGCCGGAGCGGGAGCGGGAGCGGGAGCCGGAGCGGCAGCGGGAGCGGGAGCCGGAGCCGGAGCGGGAGCGGACTCGGACGCGGACGCGGACTCGGTCGCGGAAGCGGACTCGGTCGCGGACTCGGACTCGGTCGCGGAGGCGGACTCGGTCGCGGACTCGGACTCGGTCGCGGACTCGGACTCGGTCGCGGACTCGGACTCGGCCGCGGAAGCGGACTCGGTCGCGGAACCGGACTCGGGCGCGGAAGCGGAAGCGGGCTCGGTCGCGGAAGCGGACTCGGTCGCGGAAGCGGGCTCGGTCGCGGACTCGGTCGCGGAAGCGGGCTCGGTCGCGGAAGCGGACTCGGTCGCGGAAGCGGAAGCGGGCGCGGAAGCGGGCGCGGAAGCGGGCGCGGAAGCGGGCGCGGAAGCGGGCGCGTAAGCGGTCGCGGGAGCGGGCGCGGGAGCGGGAGCGGTCGCGGGAGCGGTCGCGGAAGCGGCAACCCTGCCCCGCGGCCTTCAGCGGGTCAGCTCTGCTCCCGGCTCGAACGCGACGATGTCTCCGAACGCCGCGCGCAGCTGCGCGATCCGCGCGGCCCGCTGCTCTCCCAGGTACGACAGCGGCGGGTGCGCGCCCCAGATGGCGCCCGGCCACGCGTCGTCGCCCTCGTAGCGCGCGACGACGTGCACGTGGAGCTGCGGGACCATGTTGCCGAGCGCGGCGACGTTCATCTTGTCGGCCGAGAGCGTCGTCTGCATCGCCTGCGAGACGGCCGCGCACTCCTCCACGAGGACGGCGCGGTCCTCGGTGGAGAGCTCGTGGATCTCCCGGATCCCTTCGCGGCGCGGCACGAGCACGACCCAGGGATAGCGGCCGTCGAGGCTGAGCAGCACGCGGCAGAGCGGCAGCTCGCCGAGCACCACCGTGTCCGCGTCGAGGCGGGGGTGCAGCAGGAAGCTCACGCCTCTTCGGCGGCTTCCTCGCGCACGTCGAGCCGGACGCGCCAGTCGACGCCGTCCGCGCGGTCCATGACCTGGATGCCGCTCTCCTCGAGCTCGGCGCGCAGCGCGTCCGCCTTCGCCCAGTCCTTGTCGACGCGAGCCTGCGCGCGCGCCGCGAGCTTCGCCTCGACGTCCTCGGCGGTGAGCCCGAGCTCGGGGAGGCGCTTGGCCTTCACCTCGCTCTGGAACGCGTCTCCGTCCATCGCGACGAGGCCGAGCGCCTCCTCGACGAGGCCGAACGCCGCCAGCGCCTTCTGCGCGATGGGGCCGCCGCGCTTCTTCGCCTTCTTGTGGTTGTGGAAGCGGTTGACGGCCCGGGCGAGCTCGAACGCGTAGCCGAGCGCCTTGGCGGTGTTGAAGTCGTCGTCCATCGCCGCGTAGAAGCGCTCGGAGAACGAGTCGGCGAGCTCGATCACGCGCTGCGCGTCCTTGCCGAGGTCCTTGGCGACCTTCGCCGCGTCCTCCTCGCCGCCCATCTGCGCCGCGTTCTCCTTCGCCTCGTAGAGGCGCGCGAGGAGCGCGAGCGCGTCGGGCAGGGCGTCGATGCTCCACGGGAGCGGCGAGCGATAGTGGACCTGCAGGTAGTAGAGGCGCAGCGCCTCGGCGGGGAAGAGCTTCAGCGCGTCCTTGATGTTGAAGACGTTGCCGAGGCTCTTGCCCATCTTCTGGCCGCTCGCCATCGTGAGCATGCCGTTGTGCATCCAGTAGCGGGCGTACGGCTCGTGACCGTGCGCGCACTCGGACTGCGCGATCTCGTTCTCGTGGTGCGGGAACACCAGGTCGAGGCCGCCGCCGTGGATGTCCAGCTCGGCGCCGAGGTGCTTGTGCGCCATCGCGGAGCACTCGATGTGCCATCCCGGGCGCCCGGGGCCCCACGGGCTCTCCCACTGCGGCTCGCCGGGCTTGGCCGCCTTCCAGAGCGCGAAGTCCTGCGGGCTCTTCTTGCCCGCCATCGTCTCCGCGCTGCTGCGCATGTCCTCGACCTTGCGGCCGCTGAGCTTGCCGTAGGCGGGGAAGCTCGTGACGTCGAACCACACCGAGCCCTCCGCCGCGTAGGCGTGGCCGCGCTCGACGAGGCTCTGGATCACCGCGACGATGTCCTCGATGCACTGGCTCACGCGCGGCTCGTGGGTGGGCTCGAGCAGGCCGAGCGCCCCCATGTCGTCCTGGAAGCTCTCGATGAAGCGCTGCGCGAGGGTCATCGCCTCTTCGCCGGCCTCGTTCGCGCGGGTGATGATCTTGTCGTCGACGTCGGTGTAGTTGCGGACGAAGTCGACGTCCCAGCCGCGGTGGCGCAGGTAGCGCGCGACCATGTCGAAGGTGACCATCGCGCGGGCGTGCCCGACGTGCGAGTGGTCGTAGACGGTCATGCCGCAGACGTAGAGCTTCACCTTCCCGTCGTTCTGCGGTTGGAAGTCCTGCACCTCGCGCGCGAGGGTGTTGTAGAGCCGGAAAGGGGAAGCCATGGGCGACGGCTTATCGGACCCTACCCCGGTGTCAAGCTCATCCCTCCAGGAAGCGCTTCGCCGACTCCGCCCCGGTCTCGATGAGGCCGAGGAGGCGGCGCACGACCTTCTCTTCGTCGCGCTCGGCGTGGACCTCCGCGCTCCAGATGATCGTGCATCCAGCGCCCCTCGGGAGCACCCGGACGCGGCCCCGGTAGCGCGTCAGCGGCGCCTGCCCCGCGACGTGCTCGTACTCGTAGCCGTCCGGGTGCAGCGCGACGAGGCGCTCGACCGCCTCGGAGCCGTCGCCCAGGGTCAGCGCGCGCGTCGCGCCGACTCCGTCTCCCTCCACGTCGCAGATCGCGACCTGCGGGTGGAAGTCGCTGAGGATCGTGAAGTCCCCCACCAGGTCCAGCGCGTCCTCGGGGGGCGCGTCGACGTCGAGGCGGTGCTCCAGCCGGGCCATGCCTCAGCCTATCAGCGCTCAGCGCGGGCGGACCACCACGCAGACGCCGTCGTCGGCCACCTGGACCGGCCCGGCGTAGCGGCCACGGATCTGCGCGAGCGAGCCGTCGAGGTCGTCGAGCGCGCGCCGCATCAGGTGCGAGAGCACGAGCCGGCCGACCCGCGCCTCGGCCGCGACCTCTCCGATGCGGCTGGGCGGCGCGTGAAGCTCCGCCGCCGGGCCCTCGGCGCCCTCCGGGATGGCCATGTGCGCCACGAGCAGATCCGCGTCCTCGACGAGGTCGACGAAGCTCTGCGCGTCGAGCCGCTGATCGCCCGTGAAGGCGAGCGTCGCGTCGCCGGCCCGGATCACGAAGCCCAGCGCGGGCACGGGGCCGTGGGGCACGCCGACCGCGCGGACCGAGAGGCGCTCGCTCTCGAACACGTCGAGCGGGGCGCTGTCGATGGAGACGTCGCGCGGACGGAGCACGAACGGTTGCCCCTCGCCCAGGTAGCCGTCCAGGTACATGTAGCCGCCCGGTGAGAGCAGGTGCCGGACGAACTCGGTGGTGGCCGGGAACGCGCCGTCGCCGGTGGGTCCGAACAGGCGCAGCTCGCGCTCGCGGCTCCCGAAGCTCGCGCTCTTGAGGAGCGCCGCGAGGTCGGAGGAGTGGTCGACGTGGAGGTGGCTGAGGAGCACGACGTCGAGGTCCGCGGGATCGGCGCCGCTCGCGCCGTAGGTCTGCATCGTGCCGGGGCCGAGGTCGACCAGCGCGCGCACGCGGCCGCTCACCCAGATGGCGTAGCCGGTGCTCGCGCGTCCGTCCGACTCTGCGATGGGTCCGCCCGACCCGAGGACCTGCACGGCGAGCTGCGCGCGGCGACAGGCGGCCGCGTGGTCGGCGCGCTCGACGCTGTGCACCACCGCCGACGGCGGGCGCGCGGGGTTGCAGGCAGCGGCGCCGAGCACGAGCGAGAGGAGGAGCGGGGCCGCGGCGCGGATCATGAGGCTCCCCTACTCACCGCAGGCGGTCGCGCAAGCCTTGTACGACGTGGTCGGCGTCGAGCGCGTTGCGCACGACGAAGCCGAGGACCTGGCGCGCGTAGCCGTCGTGCGCCTCCTGGGACGCGGTGGGCTCGCTGTGCGAATGCCACCAGCTGCCCGCCGTGGTCGCCATCTTCACCGACGCGGCGACGTCGTGCAGGAGGCCGCGGTTCGCGGGGTCCTGGTTCTTGGCGCGGTAGCGCGCGGCGTCGTGCTGGTCGTGCCCCTCTTCGGGCTCGGCGAGGTTGCGCGCGGCGGTCGCGAGCCCGTGGCACGCGTCCACGCCCTGCAGGATGGCGTTGGCGAGCACGGCGCCCTGCTGCGACTGATGCCAGCTCCGCACCTCGCGGCGCACCTGCTCGGCGAGCTCCCAGGTGGCCCAGATCTCTTCGAAGCCGGCCGCGCCCTGGCTCCACTTCACGACGCTGTTGACGATCTGCATCGGGCGCGCGTCGGTGGCGCCGCCGCTCCAGTGCTGCCAGGCGTCCGAGCAGCACTTCGCCGCGGCCTGCAGCACGAGATCCACGGGCAGCCCCGCGGCCGCGGCCATCTCGATCAGGAAGGACGGCTCCTCGCACGAGTCCCAGGCTCGCGCGTAGTCCTCGTCCAGCTCCTGCAGGAGCATGAGCAAGTCCGTGTCACGGATCCCCTCGCGGTTCGGGAGGGTCAGCCAGCGCTCGGTCGCCATGAGGTCGAGACCCTATCAGACGTAGAGGAGAATCGTCTCGACTTCCTCACCCGTCGCGGCCGCCACCGCCTTCGCGTAGATCTCGAGCTGCACCGCGTGGTGCACCTTGGCCCCGGTCTCGCGGTCGGTCTTGAAGTCGACGACCACCCAGCGCCCCTCCTCGCGGTACGCGAGATCCACCACGCCCTCGGCGCTGGTTCCGTCGTCCAGCGGCACGGTGATCGGCGCCTCGCGCCGACACTCCCCGCGGCGCTCGGCCTCGGCCGCGGCCCGCAGGATGGGGTGCGCGAGCGTGGCCCGGGCGACCTCGCTCGCGGCGGCGATCTCGGCGTCGGGCGCGTCGATGAGCCGGCCCTGGTGTCGCGCCATCGCGAGCACCGCGCCCGCGTCGGCGTCGAGCGCGCACTCGCCGAGCACGGCGTGCACCAGGGTACCGAAGCGCTTGCCGCCGGGACGCGTGGCCCGCCCCGCCTCGACCTCCACGATCCGCGGCGCGTGCGTCGTCGCCCCCACCGCCTCTGCCACCTCGTGCGCCACCGCGGTCACGGGCCGCACCTTCCAGCTCGCCCGCGCGCCGCGCTCGCGGGTCGCCTCGCGCGCGGCCACCCACGCGAGGTGCGCCTCGACGCGCTCGGCGCCGCGTCCCTCGCCGTCGTCCGGCGCGAGCAGCGCGGTGCGGCGCAGGCCCCCGCGCGGCGCCCGGCCCAGCTCGAGCGTGGCCGGATCCCACCAGACGACCTCGTGCTCGACGCCCGGCTCCCCCATGCCCCCCTCACCGATGCGGTGCAGCCCCGGGCGGACCGACGCCTCGGTGCCCTTCTTCGGGTCGGGGCCGCGATCGAGCACGCTGTCCTCGCCGAAGTCGGGGCAGCCCGGCGCGGGCTCGGACTGGCGCCGCGCCTCGAACGCGGGGTGCAGCGCGCGGTGCAAGGGATCGACCCAGCCCGGCTGCGCCTCGTCCCCCACGCACGGCACCACGAGCAGCTCCCGCGCGCGCGTCGCCGCCACGTAGCTCAGGCGCACCTCCTCGGCCGCGTCCGCCTCGAGCACCTCCTCCGCGTGCTCGGTCAGCTCGACGGGCGAGCAGCCGGCGAGCGGCGCCGCCCAGAGCTTCCCCGCCGAGTCGACGTAGCGCGAGGGCCGCGTGCGCGTGACGCCATGGAGCGGATCGCAGAGGATCACGACCGGGAACTCGAGCCCCTTCGCCTTGTGCACCGTCATGATGCGCACCCCGGCCGCGCGCTCCTCCACCACGGGCGCGTCCACGCCTTCGCCGCGCTCGAGCTTGTCCTCGAGGCTCTCGGTGAAGGCGCGGAAGCTCGGCGCGCCCTGCGCCTCGGCGCGCCGCGCCAGCTCGAGCACGCGCAGCACGTTGGCGAGCGCCTGCTCTCCGTTGGGCCAGTTCGCGACCCCCGCGTGGGCGCGCGTGGCGTCCAGGAAGCGCGCGATCGTGTCCGCGAGCGGGCGGCGGTTGCGCTTCCAGTGCAGCTCACGGAGGGTCTCGAGCGCGTCCGCGACCGGCGAGCGCTCGGCGCCCCAGAGCGCCTCGGGCGGGTGCACGAGCGGGTTCAGCGGGCCCTGCGTCTCTCGGTACAGGAGCAGGTCCTCGTCGCTCATGCCGAAGAAGGGCCCGCGCAGGGTGGCGTACACGCTCAACGCGTCCCCCGGGTGCTCGATGGCGCGGAGCGCGGTGGCGAGCGCGAGCACCTCCTCGCGGTCGTGGAACGCGCGCCCTCCGACCAGCACGTGGGGCAGCCCCCGCGCCTCGAGCGCGAGCACGTACGGCGCCACCAGGCTCCGGCCCCACGACGTGGTGCTGCGGAAGAGGAGGCAGATGTCTCGCGACTCGAGCGGACGCGCCTCCCCGCTCAGCGGGTCGTCGACCGTCCAGCCGCTCTCCGTCAGGAGCCAGTCGCAGAACGCGCCCGCCGCGTCGGCCGCGCTGTCGGCCACCGCGTACTTGTAGATCTTGCCCCAGCGCCCGTAGGGGCGCGGCACGGAGAGCGCGATGACCGAGGGCCGGCCCTCGGGCGCGGGGCGGTGCGGGCCGAGTGGCACGTAGCGCGCCTGGGCCCCGGTCTCCGAGCCTTGCATGAGGGGCGCGAAGGCCGCGTTGATCGCGCGCTGGATGTCGGGCCGCGCGCGGAAGCTCGTGCTCAGCTCGAGGTGGGCCACGCCCTGCGCGACCAGGCGATCCTTGATGCGCTCGTAGAGGGAGACCTCGGCCCGTCGGAAGCGGTAGATGGACTGCTTCGGGTCGCCGACCACGAAGAGCTTGCCGGGCACGGGCGGCGGCGCGCCCTCCGTGAGCATGCCGCCCTCGGGCACGTCTCCGTCGGTGGCGAGCATCAACAGGATCTCCGCCTGGAGAGGGTCGGTGTCCTGGAACTCGTCGACGAAGAAGTACGCGAAGCGCCGCCGCAGCTCCGCCCGCACGCCCGCGTCGTCGCGGACCAGATCGCGCGCGCGGATCAGGAGATCGAGGAAGTCGAGCGTGCCGCTCCGCGCCTTGAGCTGCTCGTACGCCTCGACCACCGGGGCCAGATCGCGCACGAGCACGGGCGCGAGATCGGCCCCCGCGCGGTCGAGGAACCGATCGAGCGTCTCCGCGAGGGCGTCGCGGCGCGTCAACACGTCCTGACGGAGCAGCCCCTCGCCGTACCACTGGCCGAACCAGCGGTGCTTCCAGTTGTCGCGGTCGTTGCGCAGCTCGTAGAGCTCCGCCTCGAGGCCGTCGTGATCGCGCGGCCGGATGGCCTCGCGCGCGTCGAGCTCCGCGAGCCAGCGACCGAGCCGCGAGAGGTTCTGCGCGAGCTTGTCGTTGGGCGCGTTCGCCAGCTCCGCCAGCGCCGCCACCCCGCGCACCGCCTCGACGCACGCGTCGATCGCCGCGTCGCGGTCGAAGGGCTCACGTCGCCATGGCGCGGGGTGGTCGCGGCGGCCCACCAGGTCTCTCGCCGCGCGCAGGAGCTGCTCGCGTGGGTTGCCGCGGCGGCGAAGCACCCGCCGCACGCCCTCGGGCGGGTCGGCGAGCGTGCGCTCGAACCAGCGGTTGAAGGCGCGGCCGATCAGGCTCGCCTCCTGGTCGTCGGTCAGCAGCTCGAGCGCGGGATCGACCCCCGCCTCCACCGGGCGCTCGCGGAGCAGGTCGGCGCAGAACGCGTGAATGGTGCCGATGCGCGCCGCCTCGAGCTCGCCGAGCGCGGCCTCGAAGCGCGCGCGCTCCTCCTCGTCCTTCGCCTCGGCCCGGGCGCGCTCGAGCTCGCTCCGGAGGCGCAGCTTCATCTCCCCCGACGCCTTCTCGGTGAAGGTGACGGCGACGATCTCCTCGAGCCGCGCCCGGCCGCTGCGGAGGATGGCGATCATGCGGCCGATGAGCGCCGTGGTCTTGCCCGTGCCCGCCGCCGCCTCGACCACCAGGCTGGTCTCGAGATCCTCCGCGATCCGTCGCCTCGCCTCGGCGTCGATCATGGCTGCTTCCTCAGCTTCTTCAGCGGGCCGAGGTAGCGATGACCGCGCGCCTTGCGGCCGGTGCGCATCGCCTCCTTGGGCCCGCACACGGCCAGGTAGTCGCAGCGCTCACAGGCCTTGTCCTCGGGGAGCGCCGGGAAGAAGCCCTCCTCGAAAGCGTGCTGCACGGTCTCCACGAGCACGGTCAGCGCGCGCCGAGCCCGGTCGTCGAGCGGCACGCTGCGCTCCTCGAAGCGCCCCTTGGCCGTGCACCAGTAGAGCCGCCCTCCCCCCACCGTCCGGCCCGGGTAGAGCTCCTCGAGTGCCCGCGCGTAGAGGACCGGCTGCAGCGTGCGCCCGCCCTCGATCACGCCGTGCACCGCGCGCGCGGCGCCCGTCTTGTGGTCCGTGGCGCGCAGCACGCCGTCGCGCTGCTCGACGAGGTCGATCGCACCGCGCAGCCGGAGCCCCTCCGACAGCTCGACCGGCTCCTCGCGGCTGGCCGGATCGCGCTCGTCGGTCAGCGGGAGCCCGAACCCGAGCTCGAAGCCAATGGGCACCCAGTCCGGGCGCTCGGCCGCGCGCACCAGCCACTCCGCCAGGTCGCTGCGGAGGTCCGAGACCGCGTCGGTCCAGACGCGCGGGATGGCGGGGGCGAGCTCCTCGACGAAGCGCGCCTCGACCGCCTCGATCACGTCCTCGAGCACGGCGCGCGCGGCCTCGAGCTTCTCCTCCGTCAGCGGGAGCATGCCGCCCGCCCGGAGCCGGCCGAGGCAGCGGAACTGCACCTCGTGGATGAACCGGCCGCGGGTCGCGGGGTCGAGCGCCTCGATGGCCTCGGGCGCCTCGCGCGGCTCGAGCCGGAGCACGGTGCGGAGATAGAAGCGGTAGGGACAGGCGGCGAGCTGCTCGAGCGCGGTGGCGCTGAACGCCCGCGCGGAGGGCAGGTGCTTGGCGAGGGCGGCGCGCGCCTCGTCCGACGCGTTGACGAGCCCGTCCGACTTCGACCACTTGCCTTCCCATTTGGCGTACCGTGCCCGGAGCGCGCGACCGAGATGCGGGTTGGCCTGCACGAGGTAGCTCGCGGCCCCGACCACCGCCTTCGGGTCCTCCTCGGCCAGCAGCGCGTGCAGGACGGCGAGGTCGTACTCCGCCGCGTCGATCGCGCGCTCCGGCGCCTCGGGCGCGGGCCAGGCCATGCGCGCCTTGCCCGCGTCCTCCGCGCGCGCGGCCAGCTGCTCGAAGCTCGGCAGCGCGCCCTCCACCGCGCGCACGACCTCGAGCCCGTAGAACGAGGGGACGCGCGGCCGCCCGCGCTCGGTGTCGAGCCGCGGGTAGGAGAGGATCACCGCGTCCTCCGCCGCGCCGATCGCGAGCCGCAGCGCGAGCCGCTCGTGGGCGACGCGGTCTTCGTTCGTCTCCAGCTCGCTCCTCGCGTCTCCGCCGAGCGCGACGCGGACCGCGTCGAGCGCGATGGGATCCTCCGAGACCTTCTTCGGGAAGATCTTCTCCGCGAGCCCGGGCACGAAGACCCGCGAGAAGCTGAGCCCGCGCGCCTCGCGGGTGAACGCCACGTAGAGCTTGCCCGCGGTGGCGGAGCCCGGTCGCTCGACCATCTCCGCGAGGCGACGCGACAACACAAGGTGCACCTCGGTGAGACCGACCGGCCCGATGGGGGCCATCGGCGACAGCTCGCGCAGCACGGCGAGCACGCGCTCGGGCCGGCGGATGGCGCACGCGGCCAGCGCCTCGAGCCGCCCGACCCACTCGCCCCAGGTGGCCTGTTCGGGCAGGGCCTCGAGCCGCTCGAGCAGCGGCAAGGCGAAGGCGCGCAGGTGCGCCAGGTCGCGGCGCTGCCGGCGCACCGAGGCGGCGGCGGGCGCCTCGGGGTCGTCCAGGCCCTCCTCGCGCTCGCCCAGCGCTCGCTCGAGCCCGTCCAGCCGGCGGCGCCACCGGTCGGCGCCGCCGATGACGGCCGCGTCCACGAGCAGCCGCTCCCAGCGCCAGGGCGCGCGCAGCGTGCCGCGGACGACGGGCGCCTCCGGGTCCCACGCGGCCTCGCCTTGCTCATCGTCCCTCTCCTCGGAATCGTCCTCCCGGAGCCGCTCTTCGTCAGCTGGCAGCGGGATGGCCTCGTCTTCCGGCGGGAGCCACGCGGCGTCCGCGGCCGTGGGCGGCGCTCCGTCCTCCGCCGCGTCCGGGACCACGCCGAGTGAGAGGTACTCCGCGAACGCCCGCGCGCTGAGCCGCTCCTCACGGCACGCGAGCAAGGCGAGCAGCGCGCGGCCGGTCGGGTCCGGGCGCACGGTGCCGCGGGAGAAACACGCGGGGATCTGCGCGCGACGGAGCGCCTCGACGAGGTGCGCGCGGTAGCGCTCGGGGGCGTGGGTGAGCACGGCCATCCGGTCGAACGGCACCCCCGCGTCGGCCGCCTCGAGCACCCGCCGCGCGATCTCCACGCACTCGCGGCTCTCCCCGGGGGCGCTGAAGAGCTCGACCGAGCCGTCCATCGGCCCGCTCGCCCGGATCTCCGCGAAGAGCTGCTGGCGCAGCCGATCGAGCGCCCGGTCGCCGTCCGGGACCGGCAGCGGCTCGGGCGAGGCCTGCAGCGCGGACGAGAGGCGCCGAAGCGTGGACGCGTCGCCGCTCGGGACCACCGCCCTCACCTCGCCGCCGCGGCCATTCGCGCCGCGCGAGGCGAGCGCCCGCACCAGCTCCGCCTCGAGCGCGTGCGCGAGCGGGACGTCCACCAGCAGCGTGGGCAGGTCGAGCAGCGGGTGGGAGGACGCGTCCGCGACCCGCGCGATGGCGGCCCGAAGCACGTCGCCCCGGTCGGCGAGACCCGCGCGCGACAGCTCGCGGCGGTGCGCGGCGTAGAGGCGGGCGAGGTCCGGCGGCAGCGCGGCGCCGTCCACGTCCGCGAGGCTCACCTCCGCGAAGGTGCGGGCCAGGGCGCGAGGGAGGCCCGGGCGGTCGGCCACGCGGGCGTAGCGGCCGAGCGACCCGTCCTCACGAGCGAGGTGCACCATGCGCGCGCACATCGCCTCGAGCACCACGCCCGTGGACTGGGCCAGGCCCTCCGCCGCGAGGCGCGTGGCGGCGAGCCGCGCGGCCAGCTCCGTCAGCGTGACCCGCTGCCAGCCGAACGCGGCCGCGCGTCCCTCCGCCGCCCGTCGGAGCAGGCGAGAGCCGGCCTCGATCGTGGGCGTGACGACCAGCACCTGGCTCGCCAGCCCGCGCGACGAGATCCAGCGGGCCGCCTCGCGCTGCCGCGCGGCGGCGCTCCCCGCATGAAGGAGCCCGTTGTTTTGAAGCATGGACGGCCCGGCTTCGTCGGTGGGAGCGTGCATCACGGTCGGGGGACGCCAACGGGGGCGAAAGTCTGACGGAAACGCGGGAAGAAAGCCTGCCGCGGCGAGTTCGGCATGCGGACGGCTTGCCGAGGCGGCCTCTCCCTGAAACGATGGGGCACGGTGGGGGAGTGGGTGCGCGACGAGAGCTGGTCGTCCGCCCCAGCCGGAGTGACTCAACAATGGCACTGAACGAAGGTCAAGTCCTCGCGGGGAAGTACCGCATCGAACGCTTGCTCGGCGAGGGCGGGATGGGGGCGGTCTACGTCGCCACCAACACGGTGCTCCAGCGCAAGGTCGCGCTGAAGGTCATGAACGAGCGCTTCGCTTCGGTGCCCGCGGCGGTCGAGCGCTTCCACCGCGAGGCGATCGCGGCCTCCAAGGTGAGCCACCCGAGCATCTGTCAGGTCTTCGACGCGGGGCAGCACGAGGGCAAGCCCTGGATCGCGATGGAGATGCTCGAGGGGGAGAGCCTCGCCGAGCGCATCGAGCGCGGTCCCATGTCCGTCGACGAGGTGGTCCGGATGGCCAGCGGCGCCCTCAGCGCGCTCGCCGAGGTGCACGACGAGGGCATCGTCCACCGCGATCTGAAGCCGGACAACATCTTCCTGGCGCGCTCGCGCTCGGGCAGCTGGGTCCCGAAGGTCCTCGACTTCGGCGTCGCCAAGGACACGAGCGAGGGGCAGCTGAACAAGCTCACCGCGACCGGCGCGGTCGTGGGCACCGCGTATTACCTCTCGCCCGAGCAGGCGAAGGGGCTTCCGGACATCGACCCGCGCACGGACGTCTACGCGATCGGCGTGGTGCTCTACGAGTGCCTGAGCGGCCACATGCCGTACGAGGCCGAGACGATCACGCAGCTCATCGCGAAGATGTTCACCGAGGAGCCGCGCCCGCTCGACATGGTCGCGCCCGACGTGCCCAAGCAGGTGGCCGCGGTGGTGAACCGGTGCCTCGCCCAGGAGCGCGAAGACCGCTTCCAGACCGCGCGCGCGCTGCTCGCGGCGCTCGAGGCGGCGTCTCGCGGGGAGTACGCGGGGGCGGCGGCGGCGAGCCAACCGGGGATCGGAGCGGCGCACTCCCACGCGGGCGTCTCGCACTCCGGGCTCTCGGGCGTGTCGCAGCCGGGGACGCCCATCCCGCAGACGGCGCTGGGCGATCCGCGCGTGGGCACGCACCCCACCGCGCTGCTGCCGGACGGGCTCGGCGGCGCGTCCGGAGCCGGCCTGCCCGCCCAGACGCCGATGCCGCAGTCGTCCATGCCCCACATGCACAGCGCCATGACGCAGTCCGAGATGGGCGGCGGCGGCGGCTCGAAGGTGGGTCTCATCGCGGGCCTCGCGGTCCTGTTCCTGCTCGGCGCGTCGGCCACGATCGGCGGCGCCTTCTTCTTGATGGGCGGTGAAGAGGAGAGCGAGGGGGTCGCGAACGCCGCGGTGCGGACCTCGACACCGCAGCCCGGGCCAGGCACCGCGACGACGGCGCCCCCGCCGGGCGAGGATCCGCCCCTCGAGCCCAGCCCCGCGGCGGACACGCCGACCGACGATGGCGCGGGCAACGGCGCAGAGGACGGCGCAGAGGACGGCGCAGACGACGGCACGCCCCCCGGCGAAGACGTCGCCGAAGAGGACGAGACGCCGCGCCCGGCGACGGCCGCCCCGCGTCGGGGACGACGACGCGGGCGGACGCCGCAGCCTACGCCGGAGCCGCTGGCCCAGCCTGCCGCTCCCACCCCGGCGCCTCCGAGCCCCGTGGCCCCGAGCCCCGCGCCCGCCCCGGCCCGCGGGCCCGGCCTGAGCACGGTGCAGGTCATGGGGGCCATCCAGGGTCGGATGGCCTACCTCCAGTCGCGCTGCTTCGAGCGCCGCGCGCGCCGCGTGCCCGGCCTGCAAGGGGTCGTGACCATCGGGTGGACGATCGGCCCGGATGGCCGGGTTCAGAACGCCAACGTCGTCCACAACGGCACGGGCGACGAGTGGCTGGGCAACTGCACGCGCAACGTCGTGCGCGACACCCCGTTCCCCGCGGCGGCCAACGGTCGCCCGACCCCGGCCCGCTACCCGTTCCGCTTCACGCCCAGGTAGGCCAGATCCCCAGGTAGACCGACGCCGTCGCTCCGCTCAGTCCTCGATGACGCTCGCGATCGCGCGCCGCACCTCGGCGGCCGAGAACGGCTTGGAGAGGAGCGGCCCCTCGAAGCTGCGGAGATGACGCCGGTCTCGATCCGCGAGCACGCCGCCCGTGATGAAGATCCAGCGGTCGAGGAGCGGTGAGCTCGGGGGCAGCGCCTCACGCAGCTGCGTGCCGCTCATGTCGGGCATCATCAGGTCGCAGATCACGAGGTCGAGGCTCTCCTGCGTCGCGGCGAGCAGCCCCTCGCGGCCCCCGTACGCCACCGTGACCTCGTGCGCGCGGAGGATGCGGCGGAGCGCGGCACACACGCTCGGCTCGTCGTCCACCACCAGGATGCGCAGCGGACGGGTCGCGGGGGCCTCCGCGTCCACGGGCGCGGGCTCGGGCGCGTCGCCGACGGTGCCCTCGAGCGCGGGGAGCCAGACACGGACGGTCGTGCCCTCGCCCGGCGCGCTCTCGATGTCGAGGGTGCCGCCGTAGCCCGTCACGATCTGGTGCACCATGCTCATCCCGAGGCCGGTGCCCTCGCCGGGCGGCTTGGTCGTGAAGAAGGGGTCGAAGCAGCGCGCGCGCACGTCCTCGGTCATGCCGACGCCGGTGTCGCGCACCTCGAACCAGGCCCGGTCGCCGTCTCGCCCCGCGCGGAGCGTGATGGTGTGAGACGCGTCGCCGTCCTCGACGGGGATGGCCTGCGCGGCGTTGACGAGGAGGTTGAGCGCCACCTGGCCGAGGCGCCCCTCGTCCACCAGGACGGTCGGCTGTCCTTCGTAGGTCCGCTCGAAGGCCGCCACCTTGCGGAGCGTGCCCCGCGCCACGCTCGCGGCCGCGTCGAGCACCGTCGTCAGCTGGACCGACTGCACCGTGTCGGACTGCTGCCGCGCGAGTGAGCTCAGGTCGCTGACGATCCGTCGGACCCGTTGGCCTCCCGCGTGCGCGGATCGGAGCGCCTCGACCAGCTCCTCCGCGTCGAACGGGCCGCCGTTCTCGAGCATCTCGAGCACGTGCTCGACGTTGGCCAGCACGTAGGCGAGCGGGTTGTTGATCTCGTGCGCCACCCCCGCCGCGAGCGTGCCGAGCGAGGCCATGCGCTCCGAGGCGCGCACCTGGGCCTCGAGCTTCCGCTCGCGCGTCACCTCGCGGCGGATGGCGACCATCGCCCGGAGCTTGCCGTGCGCGTCGCACACGGGCGACACGGTGACCTCCTGATGGATGCGCGAGCCGTCCTTGCGCCTCGAGGTGAGCGGACCACGCCACACGCGGCCCTGATGCACGGTCTCTTCGATGGAGGCGTAGTACGCGGGGGAGTGATCGGTGGTGCGGACCAGCTCGCCCGGCGTCTTGCCGATCACCTCCTCGCGCGAGAACCCCGTCAGGCGCTCGAACGCGGGGTTGACGTACCGCAAGCGCGCCTCGTGGTCGGCCAGCTCGACGGACTCGCCCAGGTTGGCCACCGCGACCTCGAGCCACGGATCGATCTGGCGACGCTCGAGCGCCGTGCGGACCGCGGCGGCGAGCTGCGCGCTCATGCGCTCGGGCGGCTCGTCCGCGAAGAGGATGGCGTCGGCGCCGGCCCGGAGCGCGGGCCGGGCGAGCGCCGCGTCATCGATCAACGCGACGTGGACGAGGGCGTTGCCGCGCGGCTCCACGCCCAGGCGCGCGTCGTAGATGGCGACCTCGGGCGCCTCGACGCTCGGCCCCGTCCCCGTCCCCTCCAGCACCGTCCCCTCGAGCACCGTGTCTTCCACGACGGTGACTCCGCAGGGTCGCATCGCCTCGCGGATCCGTCCCCGGAGCGCGGCATCGGGGCAGTCGATCTTGACGCGCATGCTGGCCGGGAGCTTTACACGGGAGCCGCCCGCGACAACACCGCCCCGGGAGACGCGAAGCCGGGATTCTTCGCCGACCCCCGATGGCAGCGCGACGGGGCCCCGGAGCTTGGTACATTGGCCGGGTGGCCCCCGACGACCACACGCTCGCGGAGACGGTCACCCTCCTCGAGTCGGCGACCGCGGCGGAGGACATTCCGGTCGCCCGGGCCGAGTTGCCCGAGGGCGCGTTGGTGGGGGGTCGATACCGCGTCCAGCAGCTCCTGGGGCGCGGCGGCTACGGAGAGGTCTACCGCGTGCTGGACACGCGAGAGGACGATCGCCCCATCGCGCTCAAGCTCCACCGCCTGCGCGCGCTGAGCCGGCACGCGCTCGACGCGCTCAAGGCCGAGTTCGCGCTCCTCGGGTCGCTCTCCCACCCCAACCTCGCGACGGTGCACGACTTCGCGTACGTGGAGGGCGAGTACGCGTTCTTCACCCAGTCGCTCGTGGCCGGCGTCCCGCTCCACCACGCAGGCATCGACCTGCTCGACCCGCGCGGCGTGCACCTGGTGGCGCAGCTCTGCCGGGCGCTCGACTACCTGCACGCGCGCGGCGTCGTGCACGGGGACGTCAAGCCCGGCAACATCCTCGTCGAAGGCGAGCGGCTCGTGCTCCTCGACTTCGGCGTGTCGCGCGCGCTGGGCGCCTCGAGCGAGCTGGGCGTGGTCGGCAGCCCTCCCTACATGTCGCCCGAGCTGATCACGGGCGGCGCGGCCGACGGCCGGAGCGACCTCTACGCGCTCGGCGTCACGCTCTACCAGCTCCTCAGCGGCACGGTGCCCTTCCGCGGCACGTCGACCCAGGTGCTGATGGCGCAGGTCGAGTCCGAGCCCCCCGCGCTCCCGGGGAGCGTGCCCTTCCCGCTCCAGGCCCTCGTGGCGCGACTGATCGCCAAGGCCCCCGAGGACCGCCCCTCGAGCGCGACGGAGGTGATCACGCAGCTGAGCCGCCTGACCCGCGTCGACGTGGAGATCGACACCAGCGAGACCCTCGCGAGCCACGTGCTCTCCGCGCGCCTCGTCGGGCGGGAGCGAGAGCTGGGGGAGCTCCTCGCCCGCGCGGACGCCGCCGACGCCTCGCAGGCGCCCATCCTCCTCGAAGGAGAGGCCGGCACGGGCAAGTCGCGGCTGCTCCGCGAGGTCCGCCAGCGCGTCCAGCTCCGCGGCCAGCCGTGGATCCACGTCCAGACCCCTCGCTCGGAGGGCGGGCCCAACCTGCTGGCCTACCTCGCGCGCGCGGTCCTCGGCCCCGACCAGCGCGCGACGCTCGAGGACGAGGCGCGGCTGGAGCTCGCGCGCGCGCTCCCCGAGCTGCGCAAGCCGCGTGAACGGATCGCCGTCCCGCTCGATCCGGAGCGGGCGCGCGCGAGGCGGCTCGACATCCTCGGCGACCAGATCGCGCGTCGCTTCGCGTGGAAGGCCGGCGTGCTCGCGGTCGAGGATCTGCACTGGGCCCACCCGCGTCAGCAGGCGGAGCTCGCCGGGGTGCTCGCGGCGGCGCGCGCGCGAGGCGCGGCGTGTCTCTTCCTGCTCGCGTCGCGCCCCCAGGGGCTGAGCGACGACGCGCTCTCGCGCCTCGAGCTGAGACGCCTCCCCTGCACGGAGCTGACCCCGGACGCGAGCCGCTCGCTGATCGGCAACACCTTCGGGGACCCGGCGCTGCTCGAGGGGACCGCGCTGGGCGCGCGTCTGTCGACGGCGCCCATCTCCGCGCTGCTCTTGCAGGAGTCGCTGCGGCTCGCGCTCGAGCGCGGCGCCATCGTGCGCGCCGCGGGGAGCTTCTCGCGCGGGGGCGAGGTGGACGACGCGCCGCTCGGGGACGTGCTCGCGGCGCGGGTCTCGAACCTCTCTCGCGACGCGAGGAGCGTGGCCCTCGCGAGCGCGGTGCTCGCGCGCGACGCCACGGCGGCGGATCTGGCGAAGGTCGCGGGCATGAAGCCGAAGCGCGCCTCGCCCGCGCTGGCCGAGCTGACGCGGCGGGGGATCCTGGAGCGCCTCGCGCTCTCGCGGGGGCGGGTGCTGCACGCGATGCACGACCGGTACGCAGACGCGGTCCTCGCGGCGATGCCGGAGCGGCGCATCCGCGCGGCGCGTCGTCGGGCCGGCAACCTGCTCGCGCGGCAGAGCGCCAACGACTTCCGCGGCCTCTCGCGCGCCGCGTTCGAGCTCGCGGCGGCCGGCGACACCGAGCGCGCGGTCCGGGTGCTGGGCAAGGCGCGCGAGCTCGCGGTGAAGGCGGGCCGACCCGAGCAAGCGGCGACGATCCTCGAGCGCGAGCTCGCCCTGCGCGGCGAGGACGAGGCGCGAGACTCGCTGCTCCTCACCGCCTACGACCTCGCGGTGCGCTGCGGTCAGAACGAGCTGACGGGCAACGCCCTCATGGAGCTCGCGGAGCGAGCCCACGGCCGGGACGACGAGCGGCTCCACCTCGCGGTGGCCCTCCGAGGCGCGCGCCAGGCGCTGCGCGACGGCGCGGTGGCGGAGGCGAAGTCGCTCTGCGACGGCGCGCTCGAGCGGGCGCTGGCGCTGGGTCTCGACGCGCTGGCCTGCGAGCTGGCCGCCACCGCGGGCGAGGTGGAGCACGCCGCCGGCACGCTGGACCGGGCGCTGATGCGCTACCGCGAGGCCGCGGAGTGGGCGCGCGTCGCGCGGCGCAGGGACGTCGAGGCGGAGGCCGAGCTCGGTCGCGCCCTGGTGCACGTGCGGCTCAACCACCTCGAGAAGGCCACGAGCGCGGCGGCGCGCGCCGTCAGCGCGGCGAACGACGCGAAGGACCCCGTGCTCCGCTCCGAGGCCCTGCGCGCCCTCGGGAACGCGCGGTTCGTCGGCAGCCAACGAAAACTCGCCTTGCGAAGCTACAAGCGCGCCGTCAAGGTGGCGAGAGAGAGCGGCGGGACCGAGAGCGAGGCGAAGGCGCTGAACAACGTGGCGACCTGCGCCCACTCGCTCGGTCGGGTCGCGGAGGCGCTGGCCGCGTGGGTCCGCGCCGTCGAGCTGAAGGAGCGCGTGGGCGCGACGGCCTCGGCGCTCCTGAGCCGCGCGAGCATGAGCGGCGTGCTGACCATCGTGGGCCGCCGCGCCGAGGCGCGGGCGGAGCAGCAGCGCGTGTTCGACGCGCAGCGTGAGGGCGCCCAGACGGCGGTGATGCTCGCGTGGAGCAACCGCGGGGACCTGGAGATGGTGGAGGGGAACCTCGAGCGCGCGTGCGAGGCGTACGCGAGCAGCGACGGAGGGTACGCCGAGATGGGGCTGCACCAGCTCCGCAGTCACGCGCTCCAGGGGCTCGTGCGCGCCCGCCTCGTGCGCGGTGAGCTCGCGGCCGCGGCCCGGGCCCTGGTGGACCTCGAGCGCGTGGTCGGGGACGCGACGGCGCACGAAGAGCAGCGTCGCTTCCTCAGCGCTCGAGCCATGCTCCGGGACGCGCAGCGGGACGAACGGGGCGCGCTGGCCGACGCGCGGGCGGCCGCGCGGCTGAGCAAGTCGGACACCTCGTACGAGGACGCGTTCGGCTCTCCGATCGAGGCCCGCTGGATGGTCGCGATCCTCTCGGGCCGGCGAGGCCACGGCAAGCGGTTCGAGCGGGCCGCGCGACGCGCCGAGGAGCTGCTCGCGCGCCGGGCGGAGGCGCTCGAGGGCGCGCTGCGCGAGGGCTTCGAGTCCTCACCGCTGCACCGCGCGATCCGGGCGCGCCGCTTCCCCGAGGCGCGCGGCCGCACCTGGTAGCTGCCTCAGTAGGCGGCCCGGAGCACCTGACCGCGGTGCCGGCTGCCGTGGGTGTGGATCTGACCCTGGCCCTGCGAGACGAGGTCGCCCTCGATGCGACACTCCACGAGCACGACCTGCGCCTGCCCGCTCACCACGACCGCGGGCTGCCCGCGCACGATGGACTCGGAGATCTCCACCACGCACTGCCCGCTCGCCTGCACGGCCGGGCCGTCGCTTCCGTCCAGCACCTGGTCGTCGATGCGGAGGCGCTGCTGGCCGCCGCAGGAGACCGCGCCCTCGACGCGCGTGACCGGCACGTCGACCCGCGCGACCCGCGGCGCTTCGCGCTGTCGAGGCTCGGAGGGGCCGTACTCGATGCTGCCGCATCCCACGGGGAGCAGCGAGACGAGCAGCGCGGCGAAGGGCGTGGCGAGGCGCATCATGCGCGCTGCGTGCGCAAGAGCCCTGCCAAGCGCGGACAGGGAGGAAGAGCGAGCGAGCGCGCCGGGCGCCGTGAACGCCCGTTGGCAGCCTGCGTCGACGTGGCACGGCCACGACTCTGACTCTGTCGCGTCGGGGGCTGCATGGTACGTTCGGGGTCGACCGGACATGAGCAACTGGATCCTGCGCGCGGGTGAACGACAGTACCCGCTGTCGGAAGGGCGAAACGTGGTCGGCCGCGAGGTCGGCTGCGACGTGCGGCTCGACGATCATCTGGTCTCTCGCCAGCACGCGGAGATCGAGGTGAGCGGTGAGTCGATCCAGATCCGCGACCGACACAGCCGCAACGGCGTCGTGCTGGGGAACCGCCGGCTGAACGAAGGCGAGCAGCGCCCCCTGCACCACGGCAGCGAGCTGGTGCTCGGTCGGACGAAGCTCATCGTCATGCGGACCCGCGCGCGGGGCGCGATGAGCACCATCGAGGCGCACACGGTCGGAAGGGGCGCCGGGTTCGAGGGCTCGACCGGCATGGCGTTGCCCTACGAGACCTTCCTGCGCGAGGCGAACGCGGCCGCGGAGGCGGGCGATCTGGCCAAGCTCGAGGTCACGACCGAGCTCCTCTTCGACACCCTCGGCGGCGCGCTGCGGCAGGGCCTCGCGAAGGACGACCCCGTCGTGCGTCAGGCGCTGGGGCACGGGCTGGCGCTCGCCTCGCTGTCGGGCCCGCGCTGGGTGGAGCGGGTGCTGGATCTGCACACCGCCGGGCGGCTCGAGATGGGGATCGACGTGCTCACGGAGCTCGAGCAGCTCGCGGACCAGGGCGGGCTGCCGGACCGCGCGCCCGCGATCCGGTACGTCGACGCCGTGCGCGACCGACTCGAGCAGAAGGGCGCCCGAGGACGCGCCCTGCTCCTGCAGCTCGAGAAGCTCGCGCGCGGATGAGCCCGAAGCGGCTCGGCTCCACGATCGCGGACATGGATTCGTGCGGCCATGGGGTTAGGGTCGGATTCAACCGTGAAGCCCCGGACCGTCGACGTCCCCGAGCCCTTGCGAGCTCTGTTCGCCGAAGCCGAAGAGCTCGTCGAGAGCTACTTCCGGCAGAAACGCGAGCGCCCGGAGGAGGGCACGATCGACATCGCTGGCGAGCGCTACGTGCTGCTGCGCGCCGCGTCGCTCTCCGTCCGGTTCTTCCAGATCGTGCGCGAGATCTACGGCGACGGTCGCGAGGCCGACGCCGACGAGCTCAGCCGGAACATCCTCTTCGACCTCGCCCACGGCGTCGGGCGGAGCGACGCGGCGGACTTCGCCAAGCGCAGCGGCACCGTGGACCCCGTCGGCAAGCTCAGCGCCGGCCCGGTCCACTTCGCGTTCACCGGCTGGGCCAAGGTCGACATCGACGCGTCCAGCACCCCCTCGCCCGACGACGACTACTTCCTCCTCTACGACCACCCCTACAGCTTCGAGAGCGACGCCTGGGTCCGCGAGGGGGTGCACAGCGATTTTCCCGTCTGCATCATGAACGCGGGCTACTCCGCGGGCTGGTGCGAGGAGTCGTTCGGCCTCCGGTTGGTCTCGACCGAGATCTGCTGCCGCGCGCGCGGTGACGCGTTCTGCCGCTTCGTCATGGCGCCTCCCGAGCGCGTCGAGGCGCACGTCGCGCGCTACCTCGACGAGCAGCCCGGCCCCATCACGCGGGGGCCGTACCAGATCCCCGATCTGTTCGCGCGAAAAGCCACGGAAGACAAGCTGCGGGCCGCGCAGCGCGACCTCGAGCGGCGCGTCGCAGAGCGGACACGCGAGCTCGAGGAGGCGAACGCGGCGCTCCGCGAGGAGATGACGCGCCGGGAGCGGGTCGAGCGCGAGCTGCGACAGGCGCAGAAGATGGAGGCCATCGGTCGGCTCGCGGGCGGGATCGCGCACGACTTCAACAACCTCCTCGGCGTGATCCTGGGCTGCTCGAGCATGCTGGAGCAGCGCATGCCAGAGGAGCAGAGCGTGCAGGTGATCCGCCAGGCGTCGGAGCGCGCGGCCGAGCTGACGAGGCAGCTGCTCGCCTTCAGCCGCTCGCAGATCGCGCGGGCCGAGCCGGTCGACCTCGCCTCCGTCGTCCGGGAGAGTGACCAGCTCCTGACACGGCTCATCGGCGAGCACATCACGCTCCGCACCGACGTCGCGAGCGCGCCGCCCGTGCACGCGAGCGCGGCGGGGATCCAGCAGGTCCTGCTCAACCTCGCCGTCAACGCGCGCGACGCGATGCCCGAAGGCGGGACGCTCAGCCTGACGGTGGGGACCACCGAGGAGGACGGCGAGCACTATGGCGTGCTGACGGTCGCGGACACCGGGCACGGCATGGAGCGAGACGTCGCGGAGCGCATCTTCGACCCGTTCTTCACGACCAAGGAGCGCGGCTCGGGGCTGGGGCTGAGCACGGCGCACGGGATCGTGCACCAGTACGGCGGAGACATCAGGGTCGCCAGCGTGCCCGGCGAGGGCACCCGCTTCGAGGTGCTGTTGCCGGAGTTCGACGACGACGAGGTGACCCAGCCGCACCACCTCCAGGCGCCGCCCACGCCGCACCGGGCGGGGAACATCCTCGTGGTCGAGGACGACACGTCGCTCCGCCGCATCGTCTGCGAGATGCTCGAGAGCGGGGGTCACACCGTGTGGTCCGCGAGCGGGCCCCTCGAGGCGCTCGCCCTGCTCGACGACCTCCTCGACGGTCTCGACCTGCTCCTGACCGACGTCGTGATGCCCGAGATGAACGGGCGCGCGCTCGCCGAGGAGGTCCTCCGGCGCCGCCCGGACCTCGCGGTCCTCTACATCAGCGGCTACGCCGACGACGAGGTGCTTCGAAAGGGGACCCAGGCCGCGAGCTACAGCTGCCTGCACAAGCCCTTCACGCCGAGCCAGCTCCTGAAGGCGGTGAAGGCCGCGCTGATGGCGCCGCCCGATCGGTGAGAAAACTCCGCTTGAGCCTCTCGACCGCCCGACGGGCGTGATTATCGGAGGAGACAGCCGGATCCGGGGGGACCCGGACCGGATCTCGACTGGAGGGAAGTGATGCGTGTACGACCGCTTCACGACCGACTCCTCGTCTCGCGTCTCCCGGAGGAGACGATGACGAAGGGCGGGATCGTGATCCCCGACACCGCGAAGGAGAAGCCCATGGAGGGCGAGGTCATCGCGGTTGGCAACGGCAAGGTGCTGGAAGACGGCTCGGTCCGTCCGCTGCAGGTCGAGCCAGGCAACAAGATCCTGTTCGCCAAGTACAGCGGGACGGAGGTCACCGTCGACGGCGAAGAACACCTGATCCTCCGAGAGAGCGACGTCCTCGGAGTCATCGAATAGGAGGGAATGTCATGGCAGCGAAAGCAATCCTGGGAGGGCGCTCGGCGCAGGAGCGGATCCTCCGTGGCGTGGACGCCCTGGCCGACGCGGTGAAGGTCACCCTCGGGCCCAAGGGCCGGAACGTGGTCATCGAGAAGAGCTGGGGCGCGCCCAAGATCACCAAGGACGGCGTGACCGTGGCCAAGGAGATCGAGCTCGCCGACAAGTTCGAGAACATGGGCGCGCAGATGGTGCGCGAGGTCGCGTCCAAGACGAACGACGTGGCCGGCGACGGCACGACGAGCGCGACCGTGCTCGCGCAGGCCATCTATCGCGAGGGCGCGCGCATGGTCGCGGCCGGGCACGATCGAATGGCGCTGAAGCGGGGCATCGACCGCGCGGTCGACGCCGCGCTCGCCGAGCTGTCGCGCATCAGCCGCCCCATCGACACGTCCGACGAGATCCGCCAGGTCGGCACGCTCAGCGCCAACGGCGACGCCACCGTGGGCGCGATGCTCGCGGAGGCGATGCAGGAGGTCGGCAAGGACGGGGTGATCACGGTCGAGGAGAACAAGGGCATGGAGACCACGCTCGAGGTGGTCGAGGGCATGCAGATCGACCGCGGCTACCTCTCACCGTACTTCGTGACCGACTCCGAGCGCATGGAGGCCGTCCTCGAGGACGCCTACGTGCTCTTCCACGAGAAGAAGATCTCGAACATGCGTGACCTGGTCCCGCTGCTCGAGGCCGTGTCGCGCAGCGGCAAGCCGCTCCTCATCGTGGCCGAGGACGTCGAAGGGGAGGCGCTCGCGACGCTGGTGCTCAACCGGCTGCGCGGCACCTTCCAGTGCGCGGCGGTGAAGGCGCCCGGCTTCGGCGATCGACGCAAGGAGATGCTGCGCGACATGGCGACCCTCACGGGCGGACAGGTCGTCAGCGACGAGCTCGGCATGGAGCTCGAGAGCGTCGGCCTCGATCAGCTCGGGCGCGCGAAGCGCGTGGTGATCACCAAGGACCACACCACGGTCATCGACGGCGCAGGGGACGCGAAGGCGATCGAAGGTCGCGTGCAGACGATCCGTCGTCAGATCGAGGAGACCACCAGCGACTACGACCGCGAGAAGCTGCAGGAGCGGCTGGCCAAGCTCGCGGGCGGCGTCGCGGTGGTGAAGGTCGGCGCGGCGACCGAGGTCGAGCTGAAGGAGAAGAAGGATCGGGTGGACGACGCGCTGCACGCGACGCGCGCCGCGGTCGAGGAGGGCATCGTGCCCGGCGGGGGCGTCGCGCTCGTGCGCGCGCAGTCGGGCCTCGACGCGCTCACCGCCTCGGACGACGAGCGGGTCGGCGTGGCCATCGTGCGCCGCGCGATGGAGGCGCCGCTCCGCACCATCGCCCAGAACGCCGGGCTCGAGGGCTCGATCGTGCTCGAGCGCGTCCGCGAGGGCGAGGGCGCGTTCGGCTTCGACGCAGGCGCGGAGGAGTACGGCGACCTGGTGCAGCGCGGCGTGATCGACCCCACCAAGGTCGTGCGCACCGCGCTCCAGAACGCCGCCTCGGTCGCGGGGCTCCTGCTGACCACGGACGCGCTCGTGGCGGAGCTGCCGAAGAAGGAGCGCGGCGCGCCCGCGCCCGACTTCGGCGGCGGCGACATGGACTTCTGAGCGCGGCACCAGCGCGCGGCACGCGGTGGGCGCTCGGCTCCCACCGCGTGCCTGTTCGCGACCGCGACCCGGATCTACGACGACAGCTCGATCAGCTTGCCCAGGGTGCGCCAGTTGCGCCCGGTGCTGACCGTGCCGAGCTGCGCGTCGAACCACGCGTTGGTCAGCTTGGTCCGCGCGACCCCATTCGGGCAACACACGTAGACGTTCGCCCCCTTCACCACGAACGCGTCGCCGGGCGAGCGGTCGGGGTCGAGCGCCCTCACCCTCACCTTCGCCGGCGCGTCGCGCAGGAACATCACGTGGAGCGCCTTCGGGTCGGCGTCGGGGAACGGGTTGTCGTCCCGGATCCGCGCCAGCGCCTCGGCCGTTCGCAGCACCACGGGCACGCGCAGCCCGTGATCGGCCTCGATGCGCGCGGCGATCCGGTCCGCGAGCCCTTCGGTGCTCTTCGCCTCGAAGATCACGTTGCCGCTCTGGATGTACGTGCGCACGGCCTCGCAGCCGAGGTCCTCGAAGAGGGCGACGAGCGCCTTCATCGGCAGCTTGTTCTTGCCGCCGACGTTGACGCCTCTCAGCAGCGCGACGTGGGTCACGACGAGAGCGTACGACGCTCAGGGTCGGAGCGCCGGCGCGCTCGGCGGCGTCGCGTCCGCGGGCGAGACGGTGTCGAGCAGGCCGGCGTGCGCCGCGTCGTTGGCCACGCTGGCGCCCTCGCGCGTGATGGCCCCGTCCCAGCCCGACAGCGGGCCCGCGTCGTCCTGCGCCACGGCCCCGAGCGCCGAGCCCTCGGCCCCGGCCGTGACGTCCGTCAAGCTCAGCGCGCCGATGCCGATGGCGCCGACGTCGATGAGCAGCCCGATCCGCGCGTTGTCGCGCACGATCACCGACGCGAGGCTCCCGCGCACCCCCGTCAGCTGGAGCCCGTCGCCGACGTCGGCCCGGATCGTCTCCCCGACGAGCGCGCTCGTCAGGACGGTGCCCGTGATCTCCAGCCCGTCCACGTCGACCGAGCCGCCGACCGCGAGGACCCCCGCGAGCCCGTTGGCGGTGAGCACCGAGCCCTCGCCGAGGCGGAGGGTGGCGTCGGCCTGGGCGCGCACGCCGCCCCGTCGCTGCCCGACGACCGACAGCGCCGCGTGCGTCGCTTCGCCGCCGGCGTGGATGACGCCGACGCCTTCCCCGTCCGTCACCACCAACCCGCGCGTCTCGAGCGCGGCGCCGTCGACGCTGGCGAGCCCATAGGCCGGCGCGAGCTGGATCCCCTGGCGGAGGGTGGCCACCCGGACGCCTTCGAGCGAGACCGCGCCGCCCTGGACGAGGACGCCGGTGCCCGTCACCCCTTCGACGTCTCCCCCGGTCCAGCGAACCTGCGAGCTCGCGACCACGCCTCCCCACGGGCCCACGTCCCGCAGGTCCACGTCGCTCAGCTCGGCCGGCGCGGCTTCGGTGCCCACGTCCACCAGCCAGAGCCCGTAGCTGCCGCCGCGCTCGGGCGTGGCGGTGTCGGGCAGGGTCATCGCGGCCGCCGCGTCGACGGCTCCCTCGACCGAGACGCGCGTGACCCGCAGGCGCGCGACTCCCTCGGCGACGAGCCCGACGCCGCGGTCGACGGTGATGATCACGTCCTCGACCGCCGCCGCGCCCTCCCCGCCGAGCTGGACGCCGACGCCGCCCAGCGCTTCGACCCGGAGGCCGCGCAGCGTGGTCTCGGTGGGGCCCGCCTGGAGCACGATCGAGGCGTCGGCCCCCGGCGCGAGGACGGTCTCCTCGGCCCCCTCGAGCGTGACCCCGGGGGGGATCCGCAGCCCGCCCTCGATCCGACAGTCGCCCGCGCGGACCCGCCCCCCTTCGCCCGCCGCGTCGAGCGCGGCCTGGAGCGACGACGCGTCGCAGAGCTCGGCCTGACACCCGAGCAGGAGCAGGACGGGGACGAGACACGACGAGAGGTGGCGAAGCATGGAACCTCACGTAGCCAACCCGCGGTGGGGCGTCCACGCAGCGAGGCGCGCTTTAACGCGCCCCTCCTGCACGGGGCCCTTCCCCCAGCAATTCCGGGGCGATGGCGCGCGGCTCCGGCTTGCAAATTAATCCGTCCGGGGCAACGGTCGGATCTCTGATCGTGCCCCAACACTTCGAGAACCCGACCCCGGGGGCGTTCGTGGGGCGCGAGCGCGAGCTGGAGCAGCTCCGCGAACGGCTGGCCGCGGGGGAGCGGCTGCTGACGGTGACCGGCCCGGGCGGGATGGGCAAGACGCGCCTGGCTTCGGAGCTCGCCGCGGGGCTGGCGGACGGGGCGCTCTCGCTGCCCGCGCGCTGGTTCTGCGATCTCACCGAGGCGCGCGCCGCGGACGAGCTCACCGCGACGGTCGCGCACGCGCTCGAGGTGCCCACCGGGCGGGGTGAGTCGCTGCCCGAGAAGCTCGGCCACGCGCTGTCGGCGCGGGGGCCCGCGCTGCTCGTGCTCGACAACTTCGAGCAGCTCGTCCGGGTCGGCGGTGGGCTCGTCTCCGGGTGGCTGCGCGCGGCGCCGGAGCTGCGGATCCTCGTCACCTCGCGCGAGCGGCTCCGGCTCGCGGAGGAGGTCGTGTTCGAGCTCGGCCCGCTCGAGCTCCCCGCGCCGGGCAAGCGAGCCGAGGACGCCGCCAGCGTCAGGCTCCTCCTGGAGCGCGCGTCGCGTCACCGCGCGGGCTGGTCTCCCACGCCGGCGGAGGCGCCGATCCTGGGTGAGCTCGTCGCGAAGCTCGACGGAATCCCGCTCGCGATCGAGCTGGCCGCGGCCCGCCTCCCGATGCTGGGGGCGCGCACGCTGTCGGAGCGCCTCTCGGAGCGCTTCCGGGTGCTGGGCACGGGCGCGAGGGACGGCGCGGACAAGAGCCGCACTCTGCGCGCGACGATCGACTGGTCCTGGCAGCTCCTCGACGAGGCCGAGCGACGCGCGCTGACGCAGGCGTCGATCTTCCGCGGCGGCTTCGACCTCGACGCGGCCGAGGCGGTGCTCGACGCCTCGAAGCCCAGCGACCGAGACACGTCGGTGCTCGAGCGCCTCGAGTCTCTCTACGACAAGTCGCTGCTGCGCGCGGAGCCGGGCCGCTTCGGGCTCTACCTCTCCATCCGTGACTTCGCCGAGGGCGAGCGCCCGGACGACGAGCACGTCCGCGCCCGCCACGCCCGCTGGTACGTCGACGAGGCCGCGAAGCGCTTGCCCGCGCTGGGGGAAGACGCGCTCGAGGCGCGCCGCTGGCTGCTCCGTGAGCGCGAGAACCTGGCCGCGGTGGTCGACGGCGCGCCCGATCCCGCCGACGCCCTGCGCGCGGCGCTCTCCCTGGAGCCGCTCCTCAGCGCGCAGGGCCCGTTCGAGGAGCTGACGGCGCTGCTCGACCGCGCGCTGGCGCGAGACGGGGCGCCGGAGGTGCTGCGGGCCGAGGCGCTGCTCGCACGCGGGAACGTGCATCGGCAGGCCGGCCGCACGGACGCAGCCCGGACCGACCTCGAGGCGGCGCGGGCCTGCGCGGACGCAAACGGACGAGACGACCTGAGCGCGCGCGCGCTCGCCGGCATGGCCACCGTGGACCTGGTCCAGGGGAACCTCGAGGACGCCCGCGCCGGCTACGAGCGCGCCCTGACGCTGCACCGCGCCGCCGGGGATCGCGTGCACGAGGCCATGACGCTCAGCGCCTACGGCGCGGCGCTGGCGGGTGGGGGCGATCTCGAAGGCGCGCGCGAGGTGGAGGAGCGGGCGCTCGCCCTGCACCACGAGGTGGGCAACCTGCGCGACGTCGGGATGACGAGCGCGTTCCTGGGCAACATCGCGATCGATCACGGCCGGCTCGACGAGGCGCGCCTCTACTTCGCCGACGCGGCGGCGATCCACGACCAGCTCGGAGACCGCTTCGGCCAGGCCTTCACCGAGGCCAACCTCGCGATCGTGGACCATCGCCAGGACGCCTGGGAGTCGGCGATCGGGCGCTACGACGAGGCGCTGCGGATCTTCGAGGCCCTCGGCGCGCGTCGCTACGCGGGCGCCTTCACCGGCTACCGCGCGCTCGCGCGGATGGAGTCGGGCGATCGCGAGGGGGCGAGGCGCGGGCACGAGCGCGCGTGCGAGCTGCTCGCGGCGGCGGGCGACGATCGCTTCGAGGCGTTCTTCCGGGCCCACCTCGCGACCGTGCTGCTGGCGGAGGGAGACGCCGCGGCGGCCGAGCGCGAGCTCGACGCGGCGCGGGACAAGATCGAAGCGAGCGGCGACCCGTTCCTGCGGCTCGCGGTCGAGCTGCTGCACGTGCCTTCGTGGCGCGCGACCGGCACGCCCGAGGACGAGGCGCGCATCGCCGACGCGCTCGCGCGCGCCGAGTCGTCCGCCGAAGGGCCCTCGCCCGTGAGCCAGAGCGCGGACGTGCTGTTCGCGTTCCGGCGCGCGCGCGCCGCGCTCGGTGAAGACCGGCCCTCCACCCCGGGCCGCTGGCCGCGCGACACGCTCGTCGTGCACCCCGAGGCGACGTGGATGTGCCCGCCCGGCGGCGCCCGGGTGGAGCTCGGACGACGGGACGCGCTGCGGCGCCTGCTCGACACTTTGAGCCGCGCCCGCCTCGACCATCCGGGGCGCGCGATCTCGCGGGAGGCGCTCATCGCGGCGGCCTGGCCGGGCGAGCGGATCCTGAAGAAGGCGGCGCAGAATCGCTTGCGTGTGGGCATCGCCACCCTCCGCAAGCTCGGCCTCGCGAACGTCATCGTCACGGACCCGGACGGATACCTCCTCGACGCGGGCACGCCGCTCTCGGTCTGGGCCGACGCGCCCGAGGGCGCCGCGTGAGGACGCGCGCGCTCCTGCTCGCGCTCCTGTCGCTGGGGTGTGACGCGGGAGACGGAGCAGCCGGGGACGCGTCGGCCCCCGACGGTGCGCTCGACGTGTCCACCCCGGCGCCGCCGATCCCGCCAGAGCCGCCTCGCTTCGACTGCCCCGCGGGCTGGGATCCCGTCTCGTCGGCCACGCTCGATCTCCCCGACGTCGGCTGCGACCCCTGGCCCGAGGCGGGGCCGATGGTGTGCCCGGACGGATGGACGCACCTGCCCGGCCGCGACGAGTGCGAGCTCGTCGGCGCCGCGTGCCCGTCGTCGGGCTTCGCGCCCGCTCCGGAGGGTCGCGTGGCGCGCTACGTCGCGGCGGGGGGTCCGCCCGGAGACGGCACCGCCGCCTCGCCGCACGGGAGCATCGCGGAGGCGCTCGAGGCGAGCGAGCCGGGCGACGTGCTGCTCCTCGGCGTGGGCGAGCACGTGGAGGAGGTCACGTTGACCCACGACGTGGACCTGATCGGCGCGTGCGCCGTCGGCACGGTGATCCGCTGGGGCGGGCCCGGTCACACCCTCTCCTCGGTAGCCGACGCGGCGAGGCTGTCGAACCTCACCCTCGACGGCGAGGGCTCGGTGCGGGCGAGCGTCAGAGACGGCGGAGGGCTGCGGCTGGAGTCGGTGATCGTCCGGGGCGCCGGGGACGGAGTCCGGGCCAGCGGCTCCGGCACCGAGCTCGTCCTCTCGCGCGTGCTCGTCCGCTCGACGCCCGGGCCGGAGATCTGGGCCGTCGCCGCGATCGACGGCGCGGCGGTGGAGATCGCGGACACCGAGATCCGCGGAGCGGGGCGTGGGCTCTTCGCCTTCGGTTCCGGCACCACGATGACGGTGACCGACAGCGTGGTCGGGGCGCTCCACGACGGCGCGGACCCCCCGGCGGGAGGCAGCGGCGCGTACGTCGGAGAGGGCGCGAGCTCGAGCGGCGCCCGGGTCGTCTTCGACCGCGTGCGCGGCTACGCGATCGGCGCGGACGGGTTCGGCACGCGCGCGAGCTTCGACCAGGTGTGGATCGAGGCGATCCGCGCGTTGCCCGGCGAGCCGGACGCCGGGGCGTTCGCCTTCGGCGGCGCGCACGTCGAGCTCCGGCTCGCCAGCCTCGTCGACGTCGACACCAAGGCGCTCTACGCGAGCGGCGAGGGGTCGTCGCTGCTGGTCGAAGACTGCGCGGTGGACGCCGTCTTCGCGGTCGAGGACTCGCTGGCCTATGGCGCGCTGGCCATCGACGGCGGCGTGATCACCATGCGCCGCGCGATCCTCCTGTCCGCCGAGCACGTCGGCGTGACCACCCTCGGCGGCGGCCTGCGCCTCGAAGACGTCCGCGTCGCCGCGACGCTCGGCGACGTCGGCTTCGGCGTGGTGGTCGCCGAGGGCGGCTGGCTGGGCGGCGCGCGGCTGGTCCTCTCGCTGAACCGACGCGCCGGGCTCTACGCCGACGGTGAGGACGTGCGCGTGACCCTGACCGATCTCGAGGTCGATCGAACGCGCCGGACCGACGACGAGAGCCGCGCGGGCATCGGCGTGGTGGGCGGCGGTGGCGCGCAGCTCGAGCTCGAGCGGGTCTGGCTGCACCAGAACGTGGACCAGGCGCTCCAGGTCTTCGACCCGGGCACGCTCGTGCGCATGAGCGACGCGCGCATCGAACGAACGGAGCCCGCGGGCTGCGTGGACGAGGACTGCCGCGCGGTGGTCGGCGGCGTGGGCGTGGGCGCCTACGCCGGCGGGCGCGTGGAGCTCGAGCGCTTCTCGATCGCGCGCCACGAGAGCGTCGGCGTCCAGGTCGCCTTCGGGGCGGTGGATGGCGTCACATCGCCCGTCCCGGGCAGCGTCGCGCTGCGCGACGGCGAGATCGTCGACAACCCCATCGGGCTCAACGTGCAGTCCCCCGCCTTCGACTACGACCAGCTCGCGACGGTGCGCTTCCACGGCAACGCGCAGAACGTCACCGCCACCGAGCTGCCCGTGCCGCTGCCCGCCGAGCGCTGAGTCACACGCGCAGGAGCGTGACGAAGCCCAGCGCCCAGAGGCTCCGTATGTTCATCAGTAGACCTGGCCGCCCACGCCGAGCACGAGCGCGAGCGAGACCCCGTTCGGATAGAACGTCGGGTGGAGGTCGGCGGAGATCAGGAAGCCGCCTCGCGTGCCCACGTCGTGGCCGCCCAGCGCGAGCGCGACGCGCGCGTCGATTCCGAAGAAGGGGCCGGCGTCGCCGCAGCCCGCGCCCGAGCCGCCCGCCGCGCAGCCGGCCAGGAAGTCGAGCGACGGACCGGCGCCGATCTGGAACACGTGCCCGAGCGTCACGTCGACGATCACGGAGTTGTACATGATCGCGGCGAGCACGGCGTCCTGCCCGCCCTCGATGAGCGCCGCGAGCATGCCGTGCGCCTGGTAGTAGAGGCCGACCCACTGGTTGAACTGCACGCCGAGCCCGACGCTGAGCCCGCCCATGCCGCCGACCACGTCGCCGAAGAAGCCACCCCCGGCGAGCGCGGCGTGAAAGCGGACGCGGGCATGATCCTCCGGCGCGGCCTCCGGCGGCGCGTCCTCGGGACGCGCGGGCGCCTGTACGACCACGGTCGTGGACACCGGAGCGACCGTGCGCGCCGGGGCCTCCGCGGGCTCGCCTCGAACCTCCGCATCCACGGTCGCCTCGCGCTCCTGGGCGGCCGCGCTCGACACCCCCAAGACCGCCATCATCGCCATCGTCCCGATCGCTTGCTTGATCATCGTTCCCTCCCAGCCGCTCACTCGCGGCGACGAGGAGATGCGCCGGCGGCGCGCGAGGGGCGAATTAATCGGACGCTCTTAATGCGTCGCGAGCCGAAGACGTTCAGACGGGGCCGTGAGGAGAATGACGGGGCTGACCGGCGGCGTGCGCCTGCTACGCTCCCCCGCGATGAGGCGGTGGCGCGCGGGTCTGTTCATGGTGCTGCTCGGGTGTGGTCCCGAGGTCGAAGACGCGCCTGAAGCCGCGGAGTCGCCGCCCGCGGAGACCGTGGTCACCGACGACGCACCGCCCACGGAGATCGAGGCGGCTGCGCCAGCGCCGACGCTCACGGAGGCGGAGGCGGCCCAGGAGACCGGCCGCCCGGCGCTGCGCGCGGGCCCGCTCGGGGATCGGGTCTTGCTCGATGATCGGAGCCGCAGCCGGAGCCGGAGCGCGATCCGTCGACGCGTCGGAGCGCGGCCCACCCTCGTGACCGCCCTGCACCACCGCCGCGAGGATCGGAGCACGACCACGCTGGTGACCTTCACCGCGAGCTACGTGGAGCGCTGCGTCACGCGCGGGACCCCGCGCGACGAGTGCACCCTGGCGCAGGGCGAAGGCAGCCTGGCGAGGGACCGCGGGCCGTGCGTCTTCGGCGGGATCGCGCGCGTCGACATCGGGCCCCCTCGAGGCGAGCGAGAGGGCGCGGTCGACCTCGTCGGCCTGCAGCTCCTCGGCGACGGGGACATCTGCGTGTTCGAGGTGGAGGGCCTGAGCACGAGCGACGAGGACGGCGACGGCCAGCCGGAGATCGTGCTGAGCTACGCGTGGGCCGATCTCCGCTACCAGCCCAACGACCTGGCCCGCGAGCGCGAGGGCTCCGCGCGAGAGGTCTACCGCGCAGACATGACGCGGCAGGTGCGGCTCGAGACGCGCGCCTACCAGCACCGCTTCGAGGACGAGCGCAACCTGGTCACCCAGCTCCGCCGCACCGACGAGGGGCTGGCCCTCGACGTCATCGACTGGCTCGGCGCGTGCCCTGACCGCTCGCCGCCGTGGGGCCAGGTCGATTGCGACGTACAGCAGCGGACGATCGCATACGCGTACGACGCGCAGCGGGACCTCTGGCGCGTGCTCGAGTCCGCCGACGCCCTGTGATCAGGAGCGCGCTCGGCCGAGCACGCCGACGGTGATGCTCCCGAGGATCACCGCGCCCGCGATGGCGAGCCTCGGCGTGATCGCCTCCGCGAGGAGGAGGACGCCGCCCGCGGCCGCGATGACCGGGACCGAGAGCTGCACGAGCGCGGCCCGGGTCGACGTGAGGTGGCGCAGCGCCGCGTACCAGATGGCGTAGCCGACGCCCGAGGTCAGCGCCCCGGAGACGAGCGCGAGCGCCGCGCCGTGGGTGTCCGCGTGCAACCCACCGTGCGCGCGCAGGTGGACGATCGTGAGGACGGGCGCGAGCAGCAGCGCGGCCCGCGCGAAGGCGCCCGCGGTGACGCGCAGCGGGTCGCCAGCGCCCTTGCCGGCCACCGAGTAGGCGCCCCACCCTACGCCGGCCGCGACCATCATCGCCGCGGCGCCAGGCTCGGGCGCGCTGAGGCCGGGCGACACGAGGTAGACCAGGCCGCCGAACGCGCCGAGCAGCCCCACCCACTCGACGGCTCCGGGCCGCTCGCCGGCGCGCATGCCGAGGAGCAGCATCGTCACTTGCACGGCTCCGAAGAGGAGCAGCGCCCCGGTGCCCGTGTCGAGCTGGAGGTAGGCGAGCGAGAACGGCAGCGCATAGAGGAGCAGCAGCCCCGCGCGCTTCCAGTCGCCCGCGCCTCCCCGCGGCCCCTCGCGCCGCATGGCCAAGAGCATCAACGTCAGCGCGCCCGCCCCGATGCGCAGCCCCGTGAAGGCCCACGCGTCGATGGAAGAATCTGCGAGCGCGAGGCGGCAGAGCACCGAGTTCGCGGCGAACGCGAAGAGCGCGGCGGTGGTCAGCGCGGAGGCGACGAGCGGTCTCGGCATGTTCAGTCCGGACCACACGTGCGCTGCGCCGCCTGGAGCTGCGCGCGCATCGCCGCCCACTCGTCGTGCACCCCCTGCGCGTCCGGCTCCTCCATCGCGAGGAGCTGACGCGTGTGCGTGCGCGGATCGCTCGAGAAGTCGAGCGCGAGCCCGCGGAGATCCATCTCGAGCTCCGACAGGTCGGCGCCGAGATCCCCGCCGCCCTCCTCGTCGTAGAACGCGTCCATGTCGTCGCGCTCTCGCTCCACCGCGACCAGCCGCGCCACCCGGTGGAGGCGGATGCGCGCGTGGGCCTGCGCCCAGCGGCAGCGCGCCTCGTCATCCCCCTGATGCTCGACCGCGACCGTCATCGCCTCGTGCAGCAGGGTCAGGTCGTTCGCGTGCGCGGGCCAGACCGAGCCGTCGCTGCGGGCCTGGGCGTCGGTCATCATCGCGCGTCGGATCCGATCCCCCATCGCGGGATCGATCGGCGCCACCAGGTCGCGGAGCTGCCGCAAGAGCGAGCGCCGACGCTGGCGGTAGTCCCTGACCTCGTCGGCCAGCATGCCGGGGTCGCCGAAGCTGTAGTGGCTGCTCATCTGGTCGCGCTCCCACTCGATCCACGCGTCGGTGATCTGATGCGTGCGCACCCGGAGCGTCTGCGCGAAGTCGCCCTCGGGCGCCGCCGCGGGCTCGTCCTCCGGCAGCGCGCCCACCGCGTAGGTCGGGAAGCGCCCCTCTCCCGCGTCCGGCGCGCGGCCCATGACGCGCAGCTCCGACACGCAGACCTCGCGCCAGTCCTCGCGCGCTCCGGGGAGCGTCTCGGCGATCTCGACCCGCCACACCCCGCCCGGCCCCTGCGCGGGGATGCGCTGCAGCGCGCGGGAGTCGGTGTCGAGCGCGTGCGTCGTCACCTCGCTCCCGTCGCGCAGGACCCGCACCCGCGCCACGCGGTGATTGCCGGTGAACAGATCGCGCGCGTCCGTGCGCTTGGTGAACCCCGCCGTCATCTCGATCGACGTCACCGTCGCGCCTTCGGGCACCCGCACCTCGATCCACGCCCCGGCCAGATCCCCGCTCCGCGAGTTCCACGCCGTCTCGAGATCTCCGTCGAAGAGCTTCGCGACCTCGCCCTCGCGGTCGCGATACGCCGACGACACCGCGACCTGCGTCGCCACCGCAGAGAGCAAGTCGACCGGCGGGGTCTCGGGCGGGGGCGTGGCCTCGACGGGCTCGGCGATCGGCTCCGCGGGCGCGGGCGTCGCCTCGGAGCTCGCCTCGGGGGGCGTCTCCGTCGGTGCGTCCTCGGACGACCCACACGCCAGCGCGAGCAGCGCCGCGATCCCGATCCACCTCGACCCGCTCATCAGCCCTCCCGCGTCCGTGCGCGAGCCGAGGGTACCCGAGTCAGCGCCGCAGTGACTCGGTGCTCGCCTGCGCCGCCTGGACGAAGGCCTGGAGCTTCTCCGCGTCCAGCGCGCCGTCGGTTCGCACTCCGGAGCAGACGTCGAGGCCGAAGGGGCCGACCCGCGCGATCGCGTCCCGCGCGTTGTGCGCGCCCAGCCCGCCTGCGAGGAACACCGGGCGGTCCACCCTCGCGACGAGCTGCGCGCTGAGCGCCCAGTCGTGCGCCTGGCCCGTCCCGCCGAGCACATCCGCGCCGGGTGAGCCGCTGTCGAGCAGGAAGGCGTCGACCCACGGCGCGTACTCGCGCGCGAGCTCCAGCGCGGAGGGCCCCTCCACGTGGATCACCTGCACACGCTTCACGTGCGGCGTGCGTCGCTTCAGCGCCTCGTGCACCGAGGGGTCCACGTGCCGCACCACCTGCACCGCCGTGGGCGACACCTCCGCCACGTGCGCCACGACCGCCTCGGCGGCAGCGCGCGAGGTCAGCAAGAACGTCGCGACCGGCGGCGGCGTCCGCGCCGCGATCTCGCGCGCGAGCGCGTCGTCGATCACGCCCGGCCCGGTCGGCATCTCGCCCACGAGCCCGAGCGCGTCGGCCCCTGCGGCGACGGCCATCTCCATCTCCTCGAGCGACGAGATACAGCACACCTTGATCCGGGTCCGCATGTCTGCCCGAGCCTACACGGGCAGGTCCGATTGTGTTCCGGTCCCGCGCCGGAGCGCGTACTCTCGATCGCGTGCGCGAGGTCTCCTGCAAAGCGACGGCCGTTCTGCTGGACACGGTCGAGGCCCTCGGTATCTCGGCGGCCGACGTCCTGGACGGGCTCGAGCTGGACGAGGCGCACCTGCACGACCCGCGCATGGGCCTCGAGTGGCGGGAGTTCGCGCGGATCGCGCAGGCCATCCACGCGCTCTCCAGCTCGGACGACGCGTTCATGGAGCGGGTGGGCGAGCAGATCATCCTCACCCCCCGTCACAACTTCGCGATGGAGATCGCCGGGCACCTGTTCAGCTGTCGACAGCTCTACCGGGCGGCGCTCTGGAGCTTCAGCCCACAGCTCTTCCCGGTCGCTCGAACGCGCGCCCGCGACCGCTCCGATGGCGGGCTGGAGGTCTCGCTCTGGATTGACGACGACCTGGCTCCGTGCGCGCCCTTCTTCCGGCTCTGCGGAGGGGTGCTCCGCGCGCTGCCGCGGCTCCTCGGGCTGCCCCACGCGCGCCTCGAGATGGAGGTGACGTCGCACCGGGGCCGCTACGGCATCCGGGTCCCTCGCCAGCGCTCGTGGCTGCGCCGCGCCCGACAGGCGGCCAGGGTCTTGACCTCGGCGCCGCGGCTCGGCGAGGTGCTGGCGCGCGAAGCGCAGGCCACCCACGACAACTACCAATCACTCATCCGCGCCCACGACGACTTCTATCGATTGCTCCGCGGCTTCGGCGAGGGTGTGGTGGTGCACCGCGGGGGCGTCGTGCTGTGGACCAACGACGCCTTCCTGAGCGCGACCGGCCCGAGATCCCTCCTGCGTGGGGAGCGCCTCGACGTCGTGCTCCCCGCGCTGGCGCCGCTCGACGGGACGACCTTCCCGTGCACCGTGGAGCACCGACGCGCCGACGAGAGCGCCGTGCTCCTCGAGCTGACGGAGCAGGCGAAGGTCCCCTTCGACGGCGAGCCCGCGGAGGTGTTGACGGTCCGCGACGTCACCGAGGCGTCGCAGCTGCGCACGCAGCTCGCGCAGGCGGATCGCATGGCGTCGCTCGGTACGCTGGCTGCGGGCGTGGCCCACGAGCTGAACAACCCCCTGACGTACTCGCTGATGAACCTCGAGGTGCTGCAGGTCGAGCTCGCGACGGACGGCGACGACGCGGCCCAGCGTCGGCGGGGCGAAGTGCTCGGGGCGGTCCTCGAGGGCATGACCCGCGTGCGCACGCTGGCGGAGGACCTCCGCACCTTCTCTCGCACCGACCGCCCCGAAGAAGGCAACACCGCGGCGCGCGTCGGGGACGTGCTCGACAGCAGCATCAGGATGGTCCGAGGGCGCCTCGGGCCGGAGAGCCGCATCTCGCGGGAGGGGAGCTGCGCGGGGATGAGCGTCGTCGGGAGCGACGCCCGCCTGGGGCAAGTATTGTTGAACCTGTTGACCAACGCGGCCGACGCCACCGCGGCGCGAGAGGGCGGCGGCGAGATCCGGGTCGTGTGCAGCCGGCGCGCCGACCACGCCGTCATCGAGATCCACGATGGCGGGCTCGGCATGTCCCCCGAAGTGCTGGCGCGGGCGTTCGACCCGTTCTTCACCACCAAGCCGGCCGCGCGCGGAACGGGGCTGGGCCTCGCCATCTCCCGTCAGATCGCGCGCGCGCTCGGAGGCAGCCTCGACGCCCGCTCGACCCCGGGAGAGGGGAGCTGCTTCACGCTCACGTTGCCCCTCGCTCCGACCCCGTCAGCGGAAGCGGATGCCCCGCCCAGACCGACCTTCAGCCGCGCGGGGCGCATCCTGCTGGTGGAGGACGAGGAGAAGCTCCGCACCACGCTCGCGACGGCGCTGCGGCGGCACCACACCGTCGAGACGGCGCGCTCGGGCCACGAGGCGCTGGAGCGGCTGCGCTCGGATCCGCGCTTCGACGCCGTCGTCTGCGACCTGATGATGGACGACGGGACGGGGATGACCGTCTACGCGGGGCTCGGGTCCGACCCGCTGCGCGAGCGGCTGATCATGATGACGGGAGGCGCCTACACCGCCGAGGCGCGCGAGTTCCTCGAGGTCACCGACTGTATCTGTCTGCACAAACCGTTCGAGCTCGACGAGCTCCGGTCCGCGCTCGACGCGATCATCGCCTCCCCGCCCGCGGTCGTCTGAGCGCGCCCCCGTTCGCTCGCCCGACGAGACCCGGACGAGGCGGCGCGCACCCGCTTGGCTACGGTCGCCGGGCGAGCGCGCTCCGAATACGGGAACAGTACAGCGCGTGCAGCGCCTCGATCATCGCGCTCTCGCGGCTCACCAACCAGTGGTCGAGCGCGTCCCAGCGCCCCGCCACGCGAAGCTGCTCGGCGTCGTCCCAGTCGGACAGCAGGACCGCGAGCCTCGGCCAGACCCCCTCGGGCAGATCCTCGAAGGCGCACTCCGGCCCCGACCGCACCAGGTACGCGGCCGCGTCTCCGAGCGCGGCGAGCTCCTCGTCGCAGAGCATCTGGTCCAGGGTGTTGATCGTCCCCCAGTCGGGGGGCTCCGCCATCGTTCGCTCGATGCGCCCCACCGAGTAGAGGTCCAACGATTCTTCAGGCGCCGTCATCCCAGACCTCCTTCGAGCGAGCCACCATCCTCGCGAGAGGGTACTCCGATCCCCCGCGTCGCCGACAATGAGAGCGTCCGGCTTGCGGAGCGGGTGCTCGCCGACGAGCGAGCCGAGGAGCGCGCTCGCGTCGGCTCAGGTCGCTCACAACGACCCGCACGGCTGAAGCGACAACGAACCGACCCTTCGCGAAGCCCTCCGGACCCAGCCGAACCACCGCGACGCCTTCGCGAAGCCCTCCGCGCGGACTCGAACCACCCCGACGGGCTGGGCGAAGCCCTCCGGACTGACTCGAACTACCGACTTGGCCTTCGCGAAGCACTTCCAGGTGGTTCGAACTACCGACTTGGCCTTCGCGAAGCACCCCAGGTGGTTTCGAACTACCGATTTGGCCTTCGCGAAGCACTCCCAGGTGGTTCGAACTACCGATTTGGCCTTCGCGAAGCCCTCCGAGGTGGTTTCGAACTACCGACTTGGCCTTCGCGAAGCACTCCCAGGTGGTTCGAACTACCGATTTGGCCTTCGCGAAGCCCTCCGAGGTGGTTTCGAACTACCGACTTCGCCTTCGCGAAGCCCTCCCGAGTGGTTTCGAACTACCGACTTGGCCTTCGCGAAGCACTCCCAGGTGGTTTCGAACTACCGACTCGGCCTTCGCGAAGCACTCCCAGGTGGTTTCGAGCTACCGACTTGGCCTTCGCGAAGCCCTCCGAGGTGGTTCGGCTACCTCGAGGCCTGGCTTCGAGTGACCGCGCGGGCCGCGTCCGCGATGACCGCGTCCCTCGTCGCCGCGTCCGCGGTCGTGCCCGCGACGAAGACCGCGACCGCGTAGCGCCGCCCGTCGGGCGCGCTGAGCACGCCGATGTCGTTCGCGCCGAGGCTCACGCCCGCGACCTCGAAGCCGCTGCCCGTCTTGTGCGCGAGCGTCCACCCTGGCGCGAGCCCCGCGCGCAGCCGCGCCTGCCCGGTCTCCGACGCCTCCATCAGCGAGAGGATGCGGCGCGTGGACGCCTCCGAGAGGAGCTCCCCGCGAGCCAGGCGCGCCAGGCTCCGCGCGGCGCCCAGCGCGGTGGCGGCGTTCGGGTCGGCGGCGAGCGCGGCGCGCAGGTGAGCGCGCCCGTCCTCCTCGGGCAGCTCTGCCACCTCGGCTCTCAACCGGTCCGCGAGCGCGTGGAGCCCCTCTTCGTTCGTGGTGATGCGGACGCCCTCGACGCCCCGCCGTTCGAGCGCCGCCTGCACCGCCCCCGGGCCGCCGAGGTGCCGGAGGATCGCGTCGGCGGAGGGGTTGTCGCTCACGAGCAAGACCTGCTCGACCAGGTGCGCGAGCGTGAACGCGCTCCCTTCGGGGCCCACCTCCTCGGCGATGGGCTGGTAGGGGAAGAGGAGGTGCGCCCGCTCGATGCGGACCTCGTCCTCCCACGACGCCTCGCCGCGCTCGACCGCGTCGGCCGCCGCCACCGCGAGCCAGGCCTTGAACGTGCTCTGCTGCGGCATCGGCGTGTCGCCGCTCACCGCCCATTCGCCGCCGCGCTCGAGTGTGGGACCGTCGTCGAGGGAGACCACCGCGATGGCCACTCGCCCATCGATCCGGGCGGCGATCTCGTCGAGCTCGCCCTGCAGCGTGGACGCGCCGGCGCGCTCCGGCGTGGGCGCGGCCGCGCCGCAGGCCGCCAGCAGGATCGAAGCCGTGATGCCAGCGAGTCTCTTCACGGGGTCTCCTCTCGTAGGCGCTGCCCGACGCCGGAGGGGCGCCTCGGCATTCCCGCGATATCCTCGCCTCCATGCTCGGTCGCTACTCGATGAGGCGCGGCGTGCCGAAGTCCGAGCTGCCCGCGGGGCGGCGCCAGGACGCGCGCAAGCACACGAAGCACGCGCTGCGGCCCGCGGCCGAGAACGTCGAGGCGTACCTGTCGGGAGAGATGACCTGGGACGCGTTCGCCGAGGCCTATCGGGCCCTCGTCGAGCGCCGCATGCGAGAGGATCGCGCCCCCTTCGACGCGCTCGCCGCCCTGGCCCGACAGACCGACGTCTGGCTCGGGTGCTCGTGTCCCACCAAGCAGAACCCGGACGTCCGCCGCTGCCACACCTGGCTCGCCCTCGAGCAGATGGCCGCGGCGTATCCGGACCTCGACGTCGTCTTCCCCGACCCCTGAGCCCGCGTCACGGCTCGTCGACGTCGGCCGCGGTGAAGCTCCGCCCGCACGCGGCACACACGAGGTAGCTCTCGTGCCTCGAACTGCGTGCGGCGCGATGCGTGTGGTCGGTCCGGGACTCGCCACAGAAGGGGCAGGCGAGCCCCTCGGCCCGGCACGTCGCGAGCAGCGCGTCGGTGCGTCGATTCCGGGAAGCGCACTCGGCCTCCCGTTCCTGGAGCTCGGCGGCACGCTCCGCTTCGAACCGCGCCTCGGCCTCTCGCATCGGCCGCCAGTCGGCGCGCCCCTCGATGATCTCCGCCGTGGGCAGCTCGCGGCGCAGGACCGGGAGCACCCGCTCCAGCGCGGCCTGGATCGCCTCGTGCCGCGGAGCGTCGCCCGGCGCGCCGTCGCGCAGCCAGCACTCCCACCGATCGAGCGGCACGCTCTCCCACACCGCGGTCGCGGCCACCAGCACCCCGACGCTGACCTGCTCGAAGTTCGAGAGCGTGACCCGGACCTCGTCGGAGGCGAAGACCTCGGGGCCGCCCGACCAGCCGGCTCGCGCGTCGAAGTAGCTGCGCGCGAACGGCTCGCGCTCCTCCCAGCTCGCATAGCAGCCCCAGTGCATCGCGGCGTCGCAGAAGCGGAAGAGCGGGTGGCTCGGCGGCAGCCAGACCCCGGACGTCGCGAAGTATCCGTCCGCGCCGATCCCTTCTCCGCAGATCGCACAGCGCGTGGCGCGTGTGATGAGAGCCATCGGCGCCAACGTGCCGCATCCCGCGCGCGCCGTCTATCCGCACGCCCTCGAACCTTCAGCCAATGGACTGGAGAGTCGATCCGCTTACCTCCCTTCGCCTGCCGTCCCCCCCGATTCCTAGGCCGGGTTGCTCCTCGGGTCACGTGCTGAAAGCGACGCTCCCTCGTCGCGCTCTGCCCAGAAGCCGCAGGGAACGGCATCCTCGGTCCGGTAAGCGGTTCACATCGCTAGGAGCCTACTGGGAGGCCGCGCAGACCTGCTTCTTCCACCACTCTCTGGGCCTCGGCGAGCCCAAACGGGACGCCGCGAGACCCTTTCGAAACACGACGTCTCAATAGTGGAGACCGCCAGACGCCTGGCGGGAGAGATCGCGATCGATGGCCCGTCAGCAACCCGGCTGGCGCTCCACTTGGCCGAGGCGGTCGCCGAGTGGGCCGAGAGCGAGCTTCCCGACGACGCCTCTCGACCAAGCGAGCAGCCCGCCTCTCCATAGTGGGCCTGGTCGACCGCAACGCTCATCCTCTCCCGCGAGGCGGAATGCGGCGGACGGACTATCGCCAGCCGTCCGGATTGCTGAAGCTCTCCCTCGATATGTCCGACGGCACCCACGCGTCCTCGCCGAACCGCTCGGCAAATACATGGAACGAGACGTACGGCATCGATCCGCACTCGGCATCCACCACGGCCCAGCGCGCGTCCTTCCTCACAGCCGCGTAGTACGTCCGGCCGACCGCGACGATGAATCCGCGGCAGTAGAGAAAGCCGTCATCGGATCCCTCCGTGACCTCGTGGATTTCCTCGCGGTCGATCTCGTGGAGCGATCGCTCGAGGATGCGATCGAAGGCCAGCAGTTCCTCCTGCGGGAGCTGCGCCAGCTTCGAGCGAAGCGCTCCCAGCATGAGTTCGGCACTCTCGGACACCTCCCACGACAGGTCGTCGCGATCGTCACGGTCTTCGAGCAACTTCGCTCGTGTCGCAGCGGCCTGCGGAGCGGCTGCGTGCCACGCGGTCTCGATCATTCCCCAGAAGCGTTCTTCGTTCATCCGAGGCCCACGCCTCTACGGTACGCGATCAGGTAGACTTGCGAAATGTCGGTCGAACGCGACGTCGGCGAACAGCCCGTCATGGGCGCCCTCGTTCAGCACCCACGGTGGTTGAGGGGGTCCTCCAGGCGGATGTCCGCTTCCACCTCCTGCGTTCCGTGGAGCACCGGCCCGGGCCGCACCTCGACGGGCGCGTGGAGATGTCGGTCCAGGATGAGCTGCTGCCAGGACGGCATGCGCCGCCGAGCGCGCCACGAGTCCCAACGGAACTGGCAGACCGAGCGCGGGCATCGATGCAGGTACGCCTGATACGCGCACGTCGCCCAGTCGGGGTTCGCGTCGTCGACGTGGAGCAAGAGCGCGTCGCGATCGTCCGACGGCAGCCAGCCGCAGAACGCGCGCATCGGGTGGTCGCCGAGGTCGCTGCGTCGCTCGAGGAGGTCGACCCACACGTCGAGGCGATCGCGCGGCACGATGCGACTCGCCCGGTCGAGCACTTCCCGCGCGAGGCGGCGACCGAGCCCGGGTGCGCGCTCGATCAGGCGCTCCCACGAGCGCTCGTCGTGACGGAGGACCCAGAAGCTCGCCGCGACGTGGAGCACGGCGCCGTACCCACGGTTCGGCGCCCGGGACGCGGCGCAGGCCTCGGCGAGCTCGCCATGCCCTCCTCCGCGGAGCTCGCTCTCGAGCCAGTCGAAGGTCCGGGCGTGCTCGGCGCGACGCCACCCCGGGAAGGGAGCATCGGGCGGAGGAAACGACCGCGCGGCGTCACGGACGAGCGCCGCGAGCGCATGGTCGCGCGAGCCGTACAGCGGCCAGGCGAGCTCGCGCGCCAGCCTCGCGTTGGCCCCGTCCACCAGGCGAAGGAGGCGCTCGCGCCGGACACCGTCGAGCTCGGCGCCACAATATTCGTCGAGCGCCAGTCGCGTGTCCCCGTCGCCGTCGCGCCAGCCTGGCTGCTGCACGAGGTCGAGCCAGTCGAGGAGCGAGTCTGCGTCCCCGGGCGGACAGGACGCACACCACGCAGCCTGCGCGGCGCCCGCGAGCTGGGCGCGCCGCTCCAGCGGGAGCTCGAAGATCTCGCGCCGCCGATCCGGCCCGAGCCTGCGGCCCCACGCGTAGAAGGCGTACGCAGACGCGCTCAGCTCGGCGCGCCTCCAGAGCTCGCCGAAGAAGGGCGCCTCTTCGGGAGGCATCAGCCGGTCCAGCAACCAGACCGCGCGCCGCGTGGCGTCGCCATCTCGCTCTTCGCCCGCAACCGCGAGCCACGCTCGCAGGTCGGCAACGAGCACATGGGGACCGGCATCCCAGAGGTGCCAGGCGGGTGCGTGCCCAAAGAGGATCGCGTCGAGGACGGGGCGGCGGGGAGGGATGCAAGGACCCTAGCGCGCTCGCATCCCGGAGCGCTCGCGATCTCTGGCGCGCTGCCGGCGACGGAACGAAGAAAGCCTCCGATGACTCGGAGGCTCTCTCGATGGGTCATGAAGGACTCGAACCTTCAGCCAATGGATTAAGAGTCCACTGCTCTACCAATTGAGCTAATGACCCGGTTTGTGTCGCGCCCGGAGGGATTCGAACCCCCGACCTGCGGATTCGAAGTCCGATGCTCTATCCAGCTGAGCTACAGGCGCCCGTAGGAAGCGCGCCGCGTTCAAGCTGTCGGCGGCGGGCTTTCTACAGCATCTCGCTGGGCTGTCAAATGCTTTCCGAGGAAAGCCTCTGAGGGTGACCGACGGGATTTGAACCCGCGACAACCGGAGCCACAATCCAGTGCTCTACCAACTGAGCTACGGCCACCAGAGACGGCGGAGTCTAGCCAAAACGTCTCCGGAGGCAAGCACTCGATAACATTCCCCCGAAGCAGCCCGTTGAAGTACCGAGCCCGAAGGATCTCGGAGCGCGACGGCTCGAATCTCGGTTCGAGCTGACGAGGAGATGCCGCAGCATCTCCGAGGAAGCGCGGGCCGAGAGGCGGGTCGTCCCGCCCGAGAGACGAGGAGCGAGGTTCTTCAACGGGCTGCCAAGGCGTACGCTGGGGCCATGAAGAGCGGCCGATGTCCCAAGTGCGAGGGCCAACGCATCGCCACGACGAAGTACGCGCAGTACCTCGGGGCGGGGGTGTCGGGGCCCACGCTGAGGCTCTTCGCCTGCGCCGACTGCCGCTACACCGAGCAGTATCTCGAGGAGCCCGTGGAGCAGCGGGTGAAGGTGCTCGACAGCTGGCAGTGGCTGAAGGACGAGGCCGGGCCGTTCCGCTGATCAGTCAACGATCGCGGGGCGTCACGATCAGCTGGCCGTCCCCGGCGTAGCGGCGGCGCGCCCACTCGGAGAGCGCGATGCCCGCCGCGACGGTCATCGGGTAGCTGTGGTTGATGCCGAACATCGGGATGGCCACGACCTCGTCCGCGGCCTCGAGAATCTCGGCGCCGACGCCCTCCTCTTCGTTGCCGATGACGATCACGGTGTCCTCGGGCATGGCCGCGTCCCAGAGGCCGACGAGGTCGTCGTGGTCCTTCTCGAGCGCGCTCAGGTGCCAGCCCTCGGCCCGGGCGCGCGCGACGAAGGCGGCCTCGCTCGGGATCTCGACCACGTTCTCGTAGCGCTGCATGCCCATCGCGGCGCGGCGGTACCAGTCCTCTTCGCCGATGAGCAGGATCTCTTTGACGAGGAACGAGTGGGCGGTCCGGATGATCGCGCCGACGTTGAAGGGGTTCTTGCTCCGGCGGATCGCCACGCGCACCGGGTGACGGATCCGCTCGAGCTCGGCCTTCACCTCTTCGAGCGGCATGCGGAGCGGGGGGACCTTGGCCACGCGCGGCTCAGCGCTTCCACTTGATGGAGCAGCCCATCGACGGAACGACCTCGCTCAGGCCGTGCGGCTGACCCGCGAGGGTGCGATCGAGGACCTGACGCAGATCCTGCTGGCGAACGGCCGAGGCGTCCTTCCAGCTGTCGTCGATGCGCCCGTTGTAGACGAGCTGGCGCGCGGCATCGAAGACGAAGACGTCCGGCGTGCAGGCGGCGTCGTAGGCCCGCGCGACCTCCTGCGTCTCGTCGCGCAGGTAGGGGAAGTTGAAGCCCTTGTCCTTCGCGCGCTCGACCATGCGCTCGAACGAGTCGCCGGGGTGGCTGCGCGCGTCGTTCGGGTTGATCGCGACGAGGCGCACGCCCTCGCTCTCGTAGTCGCGCTGGAGGGCGACGAGGCGATCTTCGGAGGCGATGGCGTACGGGCAGTGGTTGCACGTGAACACGACGACCAGCGCCTTCGCGTCCGAGAAGTCGCTCAGCGACCAGGTCCGGCCGTCCACGCCGGGCAGCGAGAAGTCCGGCGCGGGCGTGCCGACGGCCATGCCGTGAGATTGTACGAGGGCCATGGGGCGAGCCTGGCGCCGGCCCGTGGGCGCCGCAAGGTCAGAGCTGCCAGCCGACGTAGCCGGTGGCGTGCCAGCCGGAGTCGTGGCCCTCGACCGCGCCCGAGGGGCGGCGCAGGGTCAGCCCGTAGTGGCGGAAGCCGACCTCCGCCGCCCAGATAAAGCCGGGGTCCACCACGCCGTGGAAGCGCATCACGCCGTCGACGCCGAGCACGTCGTAGTCGCGGCCGTAGACGCTCTCGAGCTCGCCGACACCGAAGGGGAAGCGCAGGCCCACCTCGGCGTCGAGCACGAGGTGGCGGCCGACGAGCCGGAAGGCGCTGACGACGGCGGGCCGGAGGTGCACGTACTCGGCGGTCGGGACCAGCTCGTTGAAGGCCAGCTCGTAGCGATCCCAGCCGACGCCGAACGCCGCGCCGAGCTCCACCGTGTCGTCGATCCAGTAGCTCGCGCCCGCGTCGGCGCGCAGCCGCACGAACCACGTGTCGAGCTGGCCGAGCCGCGGGTCCTCGCGCTCGCTGGTCAGGCCGGCGGAGGTGCCGAAGACGACGCGCGCGAAGGCGACGTCGAAGAAGCGCGCGTCGGCGCGGGCCGCGATCTCGAAGTAGGGCTCGACGCGATAGGCGGCGTCGACTCCGTCGGGGGAGAGCAGCTCGACGCCGCGGCTCCGGACGCCGGCCCCGAGCATGAAGCGCGCCTCGATCGGGAGGCCGCCGCGGTCCGGCGGGGCGTCGGTCTCCGCGGCCGTCGCCGCCGCCCTCTCCGTCGCGCGGGCCGGCTCCTCGGAGGGGGCGTCGACCTCGGGCGCGCCGGGCTCCGGGACGGTGGGCGAGGCGGCGGTCGGGACCAGCTCGAGCTCGCCGACCAGCCGATCGATCAGCCGGCTGACGCCGCGCCCGCCCCGGATGCGCATTCGCACGCCGCCTTGCTCTCCGCCCGTCGCGTCGCGGACCTCGAGCGTGACCTGATACTGACGGCGCCGCGAGCGAACGCGTCCGGTGACGATGGCGCCCGCGCGAGCCTCGGTGGCGGCCGCGGCGAGGTCGTCCGTCGCGCCGACCTCGGTGACCTCGAGCCCGCGCTCGCGCAGGCCGTCGGCGATCATGCGCTGGGCGACGGTCGCGCCGCGCCCCTCGAGCTCCACGAGCAGCACGCGCTGCGCCTGGGCCTGAGCGAACGCCGGGAAGAGCAACAACCCGGCGGTGAGGAGGAAGCGCGTCACCGCGCGCGAGAGTACCTCAGTCCGCGAGATCGACCCACACCGGCGCGTGGTCGCTCGGGGTCAGGCCCTCGACCTTCTTGCGCCAGTCCCGCGAGATGTGGACGTCGTCGATGCGCGCTGCGAGCGGCTGGGTGACGAGCACCAGATCGATGCGCAGCCCCATACGCTTGTGGAACGCGCCCGCGCGGTAGTCCCACCAGCTGTGGCCGGGCTCGTCGGGCTTGGTGGCGCGCCACGCGTCGGTGAAGCCCCACTCGAGCAGCCGGCTCATGCGCTGCCGCTCCTCGTCGGTGTGGAAGATGTGGCCCTTCAGCTTCTTCTCGTTCCAGGAGTCGATCGGCTCGGGCACGATGTTGAAGTCGCCGGTCAAGACGAGCGGCTCGTCCGGCGCGTGGTTCGCCTCGACGTACGCCGTCAGCGCGTCGTACCAGGCGAGCTTGCCCTGGAAGTCCTCGTGCTCGACGGTCTTGCCGTTCGGACAGTAGACGGTGATGAAGGTCATGCCGTCCACCTTCACCGAGAGGAGGCGCGCGCCGACCTCCTCCTGGCCGGGGAGCCCGCGCTGCGCGACCTCGGCCGGGCGCTTGCTGAGCACGGCGACCCCGTTCCAGCTCTTCTGCCCGTGCGTGACGACCGAGTAGCCCAGCTCCGAGAAGACGTCGTGCGGGAACTTCTCGTCCTCCATCTTGAGCTCCTGGAAGCCCACGACGTCGGGATCGACCGCGCGGAGCCAGTGCTGGACGTAGTCCACACGGGCCCGCATTCCGTTGATGTTCCAGGTCGCGATGCGCATGCGCACCGTTTAGGCGGACGTCAGCTCCGCAGCAAGGCGGGGATGGGGCCGACCCGCAGATCCGCGCGATCCTCTTCGAGCCCCGCGTCGGTGAGCAGGGTCCGCCAGATGTGCTCGGGGTAGATGATCTGCCCCGACGCGGCGTCCTCGGTCACGCGGCCGGTCGTCACGTCGACGAGCTGCGGCGCCATGCCGATGTCGCTCGAGGCGCCGATGACGCCCCCCTTGATGGAGCCGCCGAGCAGCATGCAGCTGTTCGTCAGCCAGTGATCGCGCCCGCCGCGCGCGTTGAGCAGCGGGGTGCGCATGAACTCGCTGAAGGCGCAGATGACGGTGCGGTCGAGCATGGACTCGCCCGTGTCGCCGTAGGGCGTCTCCTCGAGGTGGAGCGCGAGCCGCGCGAGCGCGTCGAAGCCCTCGTACTGACGCGGCGCGTGCTCGTCCTCCCAGTCATCGAAGTGGGCGTCGAGCCCGCTCGCGGCCTGGATGGTCACCACGCGCGCCACGCCGTTGTTCAGCGCCTGGTAGGCGAGCGCCGCCTGCGCGCCCGGGCTGCTCAGCTCGTTGGTCGCGAAGGCGTAGCGGTCGCGCATGGCGGCCATCTCGTCGGTGCGGAAGTCGAAGAGCGACTGCACGTCCGCCTCCATCACCGTCCGCATGCGCACGCGCGCCGACTCGCTCGCGCGCAGGAGCGGCGACGACAGGTTGCGCGCGCAGCTCGACTCGTCCGCGTGATGATCGCTCACCGCGAGGTCGAAGGCCTCGTCCATCGTCGGCTCCTGGCGGCGCAACAGCTCCACCATGTCCGACGCGCTGCCCACCCGGAGCGCGCTCGCCTCCGGCGGCAGCTCGGGGTTGAAGGCCTCGACCCGCACCGAGAGGTTCGGGATGAGCCGGCTCCCGCCGAACTGCGCGGCCAGCCAGGCGGAGCCGCTCGAGCCGCGCGCCTGGAGCCCGGAGGGCGGCTTGCCGGTCAGGAAGCGCCGCCGGCCGACCTCGTGGGTGAGCGTGTCCATGCTCATGCCGCGCACCACCGCGAGGCGGCTCGCGACCGCGTCGAGGGGACGCGCGGCCGGCCCGAGCAGGATCTCGGTGCCGGGCGCGAACGCGGGCGCCTCCTGGAAGCGCGCCTCGGCCTGCATCTCGTAGCCGGGCTGGATCCGGGTGGCGCCGATGTTGTCTTCGTTGAACACGGCCGGATCGCGCGGGTCGATCCCGAGCAGGGTGTCCCAGCCGCCGTTGAAGTACGCGAAGACGTAGAAGCGGTCCTCCGCCTCCGGGCTCTCCTGGCCGAGCGCGAGCCTGGACAGCGCGCCGAGCCCTCCCGCCCCGAGCCCCGCCGCGCCGCCCGCGAGCAGCACGTTCCGCATGAGGTTCCGACGACCCAACTTGTTGTGATTGCTCATGGGGGCCTCAGTACGTGTAGAAGTCGGGGTGGGTGATGAGGGCGACGCAGACGCCTTCCCAGGCGCGCTTCGGCGGCGCCTCGGTCTCCGTCGCGGCCGCCTGGAGCCGCGCCTCGAGCGCGCGCCACGGCTCGAGCTCGGGGCTCGCGACGTCGACGCGGCGGCCGTGGAAGCGGAGCAGGAGCGCGGCGAGCGCGGCGTCGATCTCCGCCTGGGTGGGCGGCGTCTCGGAGGTGAGGTCGACCGGCGCGAAGGTGCCCTGCGGCTCGGCCTCGTAGCTGGGACCGTCTCCGGCCTCGCGGTCGGCCACGCGCCGACACGCCGAGCGCGCCGCGTCGTCGAGGAACTTCTGGAACAGCAGCGAGACGCTCAGGTCCTCGGCCGACGAGTTGATGTAGTCGGGCATGCCGAGCGTGTCGGCGTACTCGCGGAAGTAGCGCGTGCGCACCGTACCGTCGCCGTTCATGCGCTCCCAGCCGATGCCGCCCGTGACCTCCCGGAGCGAGGCCTCGAGCTGGTCGACGTCCATCCGGCGCCGCTCGCGCCAGGGCTGCGTGCCGAGGTCGACGTCCTCGCCGTCCTCGAAGTCGTGCTCCTCGTGATCGACGGGCACCGACCCGCTGCAGGAGAGGCCGCCGAGCGAGAGCGCGAGCAAGAGGAGATGCGTGGGGGTCTTCATCAGAGCGCCCTCCGGTAGGTGTCGCTCGTGACGATGGCCCGCACGAGCTCGCGGTAGCGGAAGTCTCCGTCGAGGAACTCCGCGGTGATCTCCCGCGCCCAGTCCTCCTCCTCCTCGCGGAGCGGCCGCGCGAGCAGCCACTCGGCCGTGCGGCGCACCGAGCACGCGGTGAAGCGCCCGTCGGCCAGCCCGCGGCGGACCAGCGCGGCCGGGCCCGCCTCGACGTTCGGGCGGTGCTCCTCGCGGAGGAACTCGAAGGCGCGCAGCCGGCCGAGGTAGGGCTCCTCCTCCGGCGAGAGCGCGCGCGTGACGTAGTTGAAGCGACACAGATCGCTGCAGGGCTCGAGGCCGACGCCGCAGTCCCGACACTCCTCGCGGAACTCCGGGTAGAGGCCCGGCTCGAGGAAGCCGCCGCCCTGCTGGGTCCAGCGACCCCAGTGCGCCGCGGCCGGCTCGAGGATGGCGTGGCAGTAGTTGCAGCCCGGCCGCAGCTGCACGTCCGGCTGCGACTGCGCGACCTCGTCGTCGAGCGGGATGCCGCCCTCCGGAGGCTGGAACGGCTCGCAGAGGAACGCGTCGTAGAAGCGGTTGGCGCGCGCGCGGTTGGTCTGGAACCGGAGCAGGAAGACCGGGTGGGTCAGCAGGCCGGAGTGATCCTCGGGCAGCTCGACCTCCGTCCAGCTCGTCTCGTCGGCGAACGCGACCGCGCCGCCCTCGATGTCGGTCTCGGGGAGGCCGTCGACGTCCAGCGCGGCCGGGACCAGCTGCACGTTGTTGTAGATGTCCTTGTGGTGGCGCCAGTAGTAGGTCAGCGGACCATTCACGAACGCGCGCCGAGAGGTCAGCAGCTCGTGGTAGGGCTCGTCCGCCGCGACGTGGGCCGCGACGCGACGCTCGAGCTCCTCCGCGAAGGCGTCGAGCACGTCGTCCCGGACCGCGCTCGTGCCGCACCAGCGGAGGTTCGGGCCGCAGCCGCAGCCCGGGTCGCCAATGGCCGCGCGCCCCGAGCAGTCGCTGCCGCTCGGCGAGACCGGCTCCTCCTGCGCGTCGAAGGCGCAGACCTTGATCTCGGTGGAGGGGTCCCAATAGGGGGCGACCATCACGTAGCCCTCGCGGCCGCGCGCGTCGGTCTCGATGCTGCCGTCGGCGGCGAAGGTCGCCGGCTCGTCGCGACAGCCCAGCGTGTTGTCGCCGCGGTAGGCCTCGCGGGTGGCCGAGGTCGACTGGTGCCACACGCGCGGGCTGCCCGACCCGTCGACCGTCGAGTTCCCGAGGTTGCGGCGGAAGTGGTAGAGCCGCGTGACGTTCGAGATGTTCGGCCAGAGCAGCTCGCGGTGGCGGCGCACGACGCGCGCCTGAAACGCCTCGGTGCGGAGCCACTCGTCGACGAGCGCGTCGACGCCCTCGGTCTGCGCCCGCGCGTGCTCCTCCGGCGAGGGCACGACGCCGCGCAGATCGAGGCTCAGCGCGCGCAGGTAGCCGTCGTCGTCGAGCCGGGTCTGCTGCGGTCGGCAGAGCGCGGGGTCGAGACACTCCGCCGAGGCGGGCGTCAGCATGATGGCCGCGCCGACGCCGGCGCCGACCAGCGCGCCGACCAGCGCGGTCGCGGAGAGCGACGCCGTGATGAGACGTTTCATGCCCTTGTCTCCCTCATTCTGGATGCCCCTCATTCCGGGTAGCCCGCGACACGCCAGGCCTCGATCAACGCGACCTCGCGCTGGCTCAGCGGTGGACGCCCGAGCGGCATGCGCCCCTCGACGACGTTCGTCAGGATCAGCTCGTAGATGTCCTGCCAGTGCGACGGCGCGTCGAGGCGCGTGTTCGCCGGCCCCTCCGGCCCGTGACAGGAGGCGCAGTAGCCCTGGTAGAGCGGCTGGACGTCTTCGCTCCAGGTCGCGTTGGTGACCACCTCGAAGGAGCGGCGCTCCTCGACCGGCAGCGTGCCGTCGTCGTACGAGACCCGCAGATCGAGCACGTAGCTGCCGTCGCCGAGCTCCCCCGGGTTCACCGAGACGCGGAGCGGGTCGGTCAGCACCTCGAGGGGCTGTCCGTCGACGGAAGCCTCCACCTCCGGGCTGCCCTCGGCGAGGATCACGAAGTCGCGCGGCGTCACGAGGAGCGACGCGTCGGCCGGCCCCTCCACCCGCACGTCGCGGCGCGGGGCGAAGCGGCGCACGCCAGCCGCGCTCACCGCGAACAGCGCGCCGCTCGGTCCGAGCGCGGCGCGGTCGCTCGCCGCCACGTCGACGCCGTCCACCGCGTGCAGCCGCCCCTGGCTGTGCAGGTAGAGCCCCGCGTCGGTCCAGATCCAGCTCTCATGGGAGAGCGGCGAGGTCAGGAGCCGCTCGACCGAGAGCCCACGGTCCCGGAGCGCGCGGTCGGCGCCCATCGAGTACAGGCGCCCGTCGAGGACCAGCCACCCGGTGAGGCTCGCGTCGCCGCCGATGGCGGTCGGCGGGCTCGGCAGGACGAGCGACGCGCTGCGCACCACGCCCGTGCGATCGCGCCAGACCTCGAGCACGCGATCGGGGAGCCGGACCCAGAGCGCCGGGCCCTCCGGTCGCGGCGCGATGGCCAGCTCCGCCATCGTGAGATCGTCCTCGAGCGCCAGCCGCATGGCGCGCGGGCCGTCGGCGTCCTCGACCACGCGGTAGAGCGAGCGCGCCGTGGCGATCCAGAGGTCGCCCAGGCCTCGCCCCGTGCGCGTGGGCAAGAGCACCGCGTCGAGGATGGGGCCGTCCAGGCTCTCCGCCAGCGGCGAGGGGACCCACGCCGCGTCGCGGAGGATGAACGTGCCGCCGCTCGCCAGGACGAGGATCGCCCCGCGCGTCGGCACCGCCGCGTGCACCTCGCCGACGTCCGCAGCCGGGCCGATCACGACCGGCTCCTGGTCGGGGCGCCGCGGGTCGAGGAGGGAGAGCCGCGCGTCGATCTCGACGATCAGCCGGCCGTCCGGGAGCGGCACGAGGTTGTCGCTCTCGACGCCGAGCACGCTCGCCTCGGCCGGGCGCACCACGCCGGCCTCGCCGCCGCCGCAGGCCACGAGCGAGAACAGCAGCGGGATCATCACGCCGCTCCGCCTCATCACCACCATCAACCTTCCCGGCGCCAGGATACTGGACGCCGAGGCCGAGGAGTAGGGCCCCCACAGGCGCCGCGTCAGCCCCGCTCTCGGGCCCGATACACGAACGCGAGGGCGACGAACGGAGCGACGAGCACGATCGACGCCGCGACGACCCACGGGCCGGGGAGCGGGCCGATGTGCGCGGCCTCGAAGAAGGAGCCGCCTTGCAGGTGGATCTTGAGCAGCCACGCGGCGTAGAGCAGGCCGATAACCCAGAGGTAGTTGCGCCGCATGCGCACGCTCATCGCCTGGAGGAGCGAGACGGGCGCCTTGGGCCGGCGCAGGCTCTCGCCCAGCTCCGCCTCCCACTCCACCGGGGGGTGCATGTCGAGCACGTCCCCGTAGAAGCCGCGCTCGAGCAGCCGCACCCGCAGCCGGATCATCTCGAACACCTGGAAGCGCCGCGCCTCGATCCAGACGAAGACGAGCCCCATCAGCAAGCCGAGGACCAGGACGAAGTGCGGCGCGCCGTCGTGTCCGAGCGCGAACGAGATGAGGCCCGCCGCGGTGCCGATGGCCCAGTTGGTGGTCGTGTCCAGACGCACCCGGTAGGTGACCATGCGCTGCAGCTCGCCCCGGTAGAGGTGCACGAGCGCGGTGGTGGTGTCTCGCGGATCCAGGTCCATGTCTTTCACGCGCAGGCCTTTGCCAGCGCCTCGTGGAGGCGGCGGTGGTCGAAGGGCTTCGAGAGGAACTGCGCCGTGCCCAGCCCGGCCGGCACTCCCTTGCCGCTCGCGATCACGATCGGCAAGTCCGGAGCGAGGGCGCGCAGCCGCTTCAGAGCGCCCACGCCATCGAGCCGCGGCATGTCGACGTCCAGGAAGACGGCGTCGATGTCTCCCTGATGCGCCTCGAAGACATCCACGGCCTCTCGGCCATCCGACGCGCTGAAGACGCGCCACCCCGCGGCTTCGAGGGTGCGCACGACGACGTCGAGGACGGCCGGCTGGTCGTCGGCGACGAGGATGGTGCCGTGCGACACGTCCGCCGTCCGCGCCAGGGGCGCCTCCTCCTCCGAGGCGTCCGAGGCCGGCAGCAGCACCGCGAAGGTCGTGCCGCGATCGGGCGCGCTCTCCACCCGCACCGCGCCCTGGTGCGCGCGCGCGATGCCGAGCGTCGACGCGAGCCCGAGGCCCCGACCGAGCCCCTTGGTGGTGAAGAACGGATCGAACACGCGCGCGAGGGTCTCCGGATCCATGCCCGCCCCGTCGTCCCGGACCTCGATGGCCAGATACGTGCCGGGGCATCGGCCCGACCCCAGGACGCAGCCTTCGAGGAGCTTCGCGTCGGCCTCGAGCGCACGCACGTGGATCTCGATGCGCCCCTCACGCTCGCCGATGGCGTCCCGCGCGTTCAGCACGAGGTTCATCGCCACCTGCTGCACCTGCGCCTCGTCGACGCGCGCGAGCGGGAGCGCGGGCTCGACGCTCACCTTCAGCGCGATCGTCCGGGGCACGGAGCCGCGGACGAGGCGCGCGGTGTCCTCCACGAGCGCGCCGAGCGAGAGCGCGCGCGGCTGACGCCGGCTCCCGCCCGCGTAGTCGAGCAGCTGCTGGCAGAGCGCCGCCGCGCGCGTCGACGCGGTCTCGATCTGCTCCAGGGGCTGCTCGAGCGTGTCATCGTCCGGCCCGACCATGCGCGCCAGGTCGGTGTTGCCCTGGATGACGGTGAGCAGGTTGTTGAAGTCGTGCGCGACGCCGCCCGCCAGGACGCCGAGCGCCTCGAGGCTGGACGCGCGCTCGGCCTGCGCGTGGGCCGCCACGCGGGCCCGCTCCGCCGCGTCTCGCTCGGCCACCGCCGCCGCGAGGATCGCCGCCGCCAGGCCCAGGCTGGTCACGTACGCCCAGAGCAGGAGAAGCCCGTGGTGGGGATCACCGACGGCCGAGAACGGGCCACGCGCCAGCGCGGTGCCCACCACCGCGATCGCGCCCACCGCCGCCGCGGCCGTGACGGCGCCGCGCGGCCCCGTTCGCAGACCCGCGTAGATCAGCAGCGGGAACGCCGCGTACCCCAGCAGCCGCTCCAGCCACGACTCGGGCAGCAGCCCGGAGAAGGTGAAGGTGGCGGTCAGCACGATGAGCGCCGCCATCATCCACACGTCCCCGCGACCGGCGAGGGCGCGCCACGAGGGCGCTCCGCGCGCCCAGACGAACAGGAGCGGCGCGACGACCGCGGCGCCGCCCACGTCCCCCAGCCACCACTCGAGCCAGAGGACCTCGGGCGGCGCGCCGTCGAGTCGCCCCGCCACGCTCAGGGTGAGGGTGGCCACGCTGGCGCTCACGACGCTGGCCGCGATGCCAGTGGCCGCGAAGACGAGCACGTCCCGGAGCCGATCCAGCTCGGGCCGGAAGCCGGCGAGCCGGAGGAGCCACGCCCCGATGACCGCCTCGAGCGTGTTGCCCCCCGCGATCAGCACCGCGACCCAGGGGGGCGTCCCCACCGAGAGGTTCACGATCAGCGCGCCGAGCGCGACGCCGGGCCAGAGGCGCGGCCCGAAGAGCACGAGCGCCGCGATCGACAGTCCGGTCGGCGGCCAGACGAGCGTGGCGTTGGTCTGCACGTGGGCCAGCTCCAGCCCGAGCCGCCCGAGGGCGACGTAGGCGAGCGCGACCCCGAGCGTCGCCCCGGCGGTGCGCAGCCGTGTCGGCTGACGCGTGCTGACCATCCCGGGAACGTAAAGCGGACTGCGGCGCGGGGGAAGCGGGTGTAGGCTCGGCGTCGATGCGCGCGTCTCTCTTGCTGCTCGGGCTCTGGCTCTCGGCCTGCAACGGGAAGTTCACCGTGCCGCCCGAGCCCGGCGAGATGGAGGGCGTGCGACCTCGGTGCGGCGAGATCGGTGAGCCCCTGGCGGTGTCCCCGGTCACCGCCAACGTGGGCGCAGGTCAGCTGCTCGTGCTGCGCGGGAGCGGCGGCACGGGCGTCTACCGCTGGAGCCTGGCCGAGAACGTCTCGGGCGGCGACGTCGATCCCAACGCCGGCGTCTACGTCGCTGGCACCCCCCTCGGGGACGCGGAGGCGACGGTCGACGTCGTGTTGCTCGAGGACCGCGGCTGCCGCGGCGAGGCCACCGCCAGCCTCACGGTGGAGGACGCCCCGCGCGTTCTCCCGTCGAGGGTCGAGGTCGAGCGCGGGGAGACGCTGACCTTCGTCGGCGAGGGGGGCTCGGGCCGCTACGCGTTCTCGCTCGCCACCGACGCCACGGGCGGCTCCATCGACGCGACGGGCCGGTACACCGCCGGCGCGCGCACCGGCACCGACGTGGTGCGCCTCACCGACGAGGAGCTCGGCGCGACCGCGGACGCGGTGGTGGACGTCGTCGCGGACGCCTCGCTCGTGCTGGCTCCGCCGGAGTGGGCGGTGCCGATCGGCAGCACCGTCACCCTCCCGATCGAAGGCGGCAGCGGAGAGTACGACCTGCGCATCGAGGGCAGCGGCGTGGTGCAGGTGGCGGGCGCGACGCTCCGGATGGAGAGCGCGGGCGAGGCGATGGTCACCTTCACGGACCGCTTCACGTCGCGGACGGTGAGCGCGCGCGTGGTGAGCCTCGCGGCCCACGAGGCGAGCCGACGCCACCCCGGCGACCGATCCGAGCGACACCAGGTGGGCGGCGCGGCGGACATCGACGGCGACGGCTTCCGCGACGTCGTGCTCGCGATGCCGGACCTCGGCCGGGACTGGACCGACTCCGGCGCGGTGCTGATCTTCCGCGGGACCGCCACCGGGCTCGAGGCGACGCCCGCGCGCGTGCTGAGCGGGAGCTACCGCGACGAGGAGTACGGCACGTCGGCGAGCCTCGCCGACCTCGACGGCGATGGCCGGCTCGACCTCCTCGTCGGCGCGCGGCGCGCGGACCCGATTCGCCGCGACGTGGGCGCGCTCTACGTGTACGCGGGCGTGGAGGGAGCGCTCTTCGCCGAGACGCCGACGCGCGCGTTCTTCGGGCAGAACAGCTTCGATCTCTTCGGCTCGGCGCACGTCACCTGTGACTTCAACGGCGACGGCGTGCTCGACCTCGCGGTGGGGGCGCCCTTCGGCCAGGACGCGGACGGCGCGAGGGACCAGGGCGTGATCGGCGTCTATCTCGGCTACTCCGGCGGGCGCTTCGTGAGCAGCCCGGACGTGAACGTGGTCGGGCAGATCCTCGTCGACGGCGAGTGGGTCGGGCACGAGAGCATGCGCCTCGGAGAGAGCCTCGCCGCGGGCGACTACGACGGGGACGGCCTCTGCGATCTCGCCGCGTACGCGTCGTCCCCGGGTCCCGACCAGCAGGACTCCGGCGCGGTGCTGCTCTTCCGAGGGCGCGCCCCCGACGACACCGGCCGCGGCGGGCCCGCGCGACAGCCGAGCCTGTTCTGGGCCCTCGCGGACGGCAGCGACGACAACGCACGTTTCGGCGAAGACCTCGCGATGGGCGACGTGGACGGCGACGGCCTCGCGGATCTCCTCGCGAGCCGCTACCTGCACGACGGCGCCGAGGGCAACGACAGCGGCGCGATCTATCTGCGCCGCGGGCGCGCGCTCTCGGGCCCGGCCACCGCGATCACGGGCGTGGAGGCGGGGGCCGACTGGTCGCGCGAGGGAGGCGGCTCGGACCGCATGGGCAACGCCGCGCTCCTCTACGACGTGGACGGGGACGGGCGCGCCGACGTGATCAGCGGAGACTCGCGCGCCACCCCCGAGGAGAGCGAGCTGAGCCGCCCCGGCGTGGTGCGCGTCTACCGCGGCGCGGGCGGGCCGAGCGCGACGCCGGACCGGGAGCACGTCGGCCCGGTGAACGACAGCCGGTTCGGCGCCGGGCTCGGCGCGGTCGGAGATCTGGACGGCGACGGGCAGAGCGAGCTGATCGCCTTCGCGCCCTACTACGATCCCGTCGAGGGCGAGAACGACGACCGGGGCGCGGTGTTCCTGCTGCCCTCACGCGGCGCGCCGGTGGAGCTGCAGGTGGAGCGGCCTTCGCGGGGGCAGCGCGTGGGCCAGTCGGTCGCGTGGCTCGGAGACCTCGACGGCGATGGCCTCCCGGAGCTGGCCGTCGGCGCGTCGCTCGCCGACATCACGGGGGTCGGCCGCGACGTGGGCGCCGTGCACGTCTATCGGGGCACGGCCAGCGGGGTGGACCCGACGCCCATCCAGACGCTCTCGGGCTTCGCGGGGCACTCGGAGGGCGACCACTTCGGCGAGGTGGTGCGCCTCGCGGGCGACTTCGACGGCGACGGCCAGGCGGACCTCGCCGTCGTCTCGAGGCAGGACGACTTGCCGAGCTCGTTCGACGACGCGGTCTACGACGCGGGCGGAGGATGCGGCGAGGCGCGCAGCAACAGCGGCGCTGTCTACGTCTTCGCGGGCGTGGGGGACGGGACCTTCGAGCCCGAGCCCGCCTTCGTCTACTACGGGCCCGACGCGGGTCAGTTCGTGGACGACCTGGTGGGCGAGCTGGACGTGGACGGCGACGGCCGCCCCGATCTCGTGGCCGGGGGCCCCTTCTGGGACTTCGGCGGCAACGACCGCGGCGGCGTGGAGATCATCGCGGGGCGCCCGCGCGCGATGGACGGCCGCGTCCTGGTGATCTGCGCGGGCGACCGCGTGACCGGAGACCAGAACGACGCGCACTACGGGACCGCGGTCGCGCGGCTCGGGGACCTCGACGGAGACGGCTGCGACGACTTCGCGGTGGGCGCGCCGGAGGCCGATCCGGGCGACGTCCGGAACGCGGGCGAGGTGGTGCTGCAGCTCGGCTGGGGCCCGACGTGCGCCTCGACGACGCCGCGGGCCGCCCGCCTGCGCGGCAACGACCGGGACTCCCAGGCGGGGCGCCACCTGGGCGGGGGCATCGACCTGACCGGCGACGGCTCGGTGGACCTCCTGGTCGGCGCCTCCAACTTCCGCGACGGCCGCGGCGAGGTCGGCCGGGTCTACCTCGTCAACGGCGCTTACGCGCTCTCGCGGCTGGGCGGCGCCGGGCCGATCATCGACGCGGGCTCCGCCGCGACGCTCGCCGTCGACGGCTCGAGCCCGGGGGAGCGCTTCGGCTTCTCGCTCGCGGTGACCACGCTCCCGGGGGGCGGCGCGGCGGCGGTCGTCGGAGGCATCTACGGCGGCGCGTCCGGCGTCATCGACACGGGCGGGGTCGCCGTCTACGAGACGAACGCGATGGGCTTCGCCCGCCAGCCGCGCCTCCGCGTCAGCGGCGAGAGCGCCGGCGAGAGCCTGCTCGGCTACTCCGTCAGCGCGCGCCGCGCCGGGCCGCGGGCCTTCCTCGCGGTGGGCGCGCCCTTCGGCAGCACGGCCGCGACGGACGACGGCGCGAGCTACGCCCTCGTTCTGCAGTGAGAGCAGGGCACACCTCGAGAGCCGGCGAGGCGACGAGAGCGGACGTGTTCGGGGTGTAGGATGCGCGCGCCGCGCCGTATCCTCCCTCGATGAAGTCCATCAGCGCGCTGTCCGAGGCCCGAGGCGCTCGTTGGGTGCTCGCCTACGCCACCGTCGACGTGCCGCTCCAGGAAGCCCTGGCCGCGCCGGGTGCCCCCCTGACGTTCGGAGCGACCTCATTTCAGGGCGTCTTCACGCCGAAGGGGTTTCGCCGGGGGTTCCACGGCCTCGCCGCGACCGAGGAGGACGGAGTGCGGGCGGCGGCCCGGCTCGTGCGAACCGACGGGGCCGGCGCGCGCGCGGCGACCCGAGAGGCCGTGAAGAGCCTGCTGGCGGAGCTGGGTGGGACGGCGCGCGCGATCCTCGTGCACGCCACGCCGGGCTTCGAGGAGCGTGTGCTCGAGGGGCTCGCCGAGGTCGACGCCGCGGCCGGCGTCCCGGTGTTCGGGGGCAGCGCCGCCGACGACGACCTCAGCGGGAAGTGGAGCGTCTTCCTCGGGCGGGAGGTCGTCTCGGAGGGCGTCTTGCTGGTCGCCTTCGCGTCCGACCGAGACGTCAAGGGCGCGTTCGTGAGCGGCTACTTCGGCACCAAGCGGAGCGGCCGCGTCACGCGGGCGGAGGGGCGCACGGTCTACGCGATCGACGACCGGCCCGCCGCCGAGGTGCTCGACGAGTGGATGGGGGGCGCGCTGGCCGCGGCGCGCGCGGAGGGCGGGATCGTCCTGGCCGAGACGACGCTCTCGCCCGTGGGCCGCGTCGTCGATCGCACGCACGGCGTGACCCGCTACCTGCTCTCGCACCCGCACCTCGTGAACGCGAGCGACGGCGCGGTGTCGTTCTTCACGGACATGTCGAACGGCGACGAGGTCGAGCTGATGATGGCGACGCGAGGCTCGCTGATGGACCGCGTCGATCACGTGGTGCGCCGGGCCCGGCGCGGCGCGAAGACCGCGCTCGCGGGCGGCGTGCTCATCTACTGCGGAGGCTGCGTCGGCGCGATCGAGGAGAGCACCGACGAGGTCAGCGCGCGCTTCGGCGCGGGGATCGGCGGCGCGCCGTTCGTCGGTGCGGCGACCTTCGGCGAGATCGGCACGTTCGAGTCGGGCCGCACGCGGGAGCCGATGCACGGCAACCTCATGTGCGACACGATCCTGTTCGACGGTTGAGCCTGTTCGACGGTCGAGTAGCGCGCCCTCGCGTGGCGAAGGGCGTGTATGCTCCTCGCGTGGAGATCCTCTACGAGGACGAGACGAACCGGCACGCGGTGGAGAAGAACGTCCACCTGGTCGTGTGGTTCGACGCACCCAACGTCGAGCAGATGATCGAGTACGGCCGCTGCGCCGACGCGGTCGCCAAGCGCAACCCGTCCGGGAGCGCGCTCCTCAACCTGGTGGTCGACGGGATGCCGCGCTTCAGCGGGGAGGTCCGCGAGGCGGCGAAGAAGCACACGCAGAAGGGACTCCACACCGTCGGCGCCGCGCACGTCATCCTCGTGCCCGGGCTGCTCGGCAGCGCGGTCCGCGGCTTCCTCGGCACGACCGTCCTCCTCGGCCGACCGAAGAACCCGACGAAGGTCTTCGGGGACCTCGACGCGGCGACGCGCTGGATGCTCGGGCGACTGCACGACGCCGGGGGACCGCGCTGGAGCGCGGACGACCTCCTCGCGACCTGCCAACGCGCCTTGCAGCGCTGAGGATCCCCCTACGGGAGGGCGCCGGCGGCGATCCAGTCACGCACGGCGGCGAGGTCTTCGTCGCGCAGGGGGATGCCGCCGAGCGGCATCGCGTCCCCGCAGCGGGGAGCTCCCGTGAGCTTCTCGACCAGGAGGCTCGCGTCTGGGTCGCCCGGGACGATCAGGGCGCCCTCGCCCGTGCAGGCCTCTCCTCGCGCGTCGCCCATCACGAGGGCTCGGTGGGTCGCGTCGCGGTCCGTCACGCGGAAGCCGGACTCCGAGCCGCCGTGGCAGAGCGCGGTGGCGCAGCCGCGGCCGCGGAGCAGGTCCTCGAACACGCTGGCCCAGGTCGGCTCGATCGGCTCGAGCGGCAAGGGGGGGACGACCACCGCCGTGACGCCGTCCTCGCGCGGGACCGGGCGCTCGATCACCGGCGCGGCGCACGCGAGCCAGTTGCGCAAGATCTCGCGTCCCTCGTCCGAGCCGACCGCGGGGAGCGGCTCGAAGCCGGTGTCCTCGCCCGCGCGCACGTAGGTGGGGGCGGAGCCGAGCACGTCTCGACCCTGCTGCGAGGGCGGCGGCATCGTGCCGAGATCCACGGTGTGGAGCGCGAGGTGCGCCTCCTGCACGACGCGAAAGCGCGCGCGCCGCTGCCGCACGATCGCCGCCTCGTCGACCGTTCCGTCGGGCGCGGCGAGCTGCACGTCGAAGCCGAGCCCCTCGGGCACGCCCAGGCGGTTCTCACGCGGGATGTCGTCGCCGCCGTGGCAGAACGCGCCGTGACCGCACGAGGCGATCATCAACGCCTGGCCTTCGTAGGCCGGCAGGCCCGTGGCCTGATCGTAGGCGACCCGGATCGCCGCCGCCTGATCGCACGCCCCGAGCTCCGGGGTACAGCCGGCCGCGAGCACGGCCACGAGGACGAAGAGGCGCACCGCGCGGAATGTACCACCCTGACGGAGATGTCAGGCTTCGGCTTCGGCCTGTGCCTTTTCGGCCCGCTTCTGCATCGCGCGCCAGGACTGCTTCGGCGAGAGGTACGTGCCGAAGATGAAGTCCCACAGCGGCGAGGTGATCCCGAAGCGGTGATGCGGCGAGTCGAAGTGATGCGCCATGTGATAGCGCTTGAGCCACTTCCCGGGGCCGCCCTTCGGGTTGAAGTGGTGGGTGTAGTAGTGGAGCCAGTCGTAGGCGATGTAGCCGAGGGCCGACCCGCCGAAGACCACCCAGAAGTAGCTGCCGAAGGTGAACCAGTAGACCACCCCGAGCACGGCCGCGACCGGCCAGATCGCGATCGGCGGGAGCACGAGCCGCATCGAGTCGTTCGGGAAGTCGTGGTGGTAGCCGTGCATCAGGAAGTGGTTCAGCCGCCCCTTCTCCGTCTTCGGCTCGAAGTGGAAGGCGAAGCGGTGGAGCGCGTACTCGATGAACGTCACCAGGAGCACGCCGCCCGCGAACCCGAGCAGCCCCTGCCACCAGGCGAACGCCTGGGTCGTGAAGGCCGCGTAGAGCCCGTAGACCACGATCCAGCCGAACCAGATGCCGGGCGTGATGGGGTGCGCCTGGGCGAACCACTTCTCGATGAACTCGTTCTGGTACACCTGCAGGCGCACCGGACGGTTCTTGCCCTTCGGGATCTTGATCTTCCCGTCGGCGGTTTCGAGGCACTCCTGAGTGAAGTCGAGCAGGCCCATATCGGCTCTGAGGTAGCATGTCCGGGCCCCGCCTCCAAAGGGACCGGCGCTCGAGCGAGGGGGCGGGGAGAGCGCCCTCACGCCAAGCCGGCGCGCTGGAGATGGTCCGAAAGCTGCAGCCCCCGAGGAAAGCCGATAGAATCGAGCCCGCTCGATGAGCACCATCAGCCCCGAACGCAGCCCCACCGGGAGCCCCGAAGACGCGCCCGCCGAGGACGCTGGAGGGGCGCCTCACATCTCGGCTACCGCCCTCGGGCCCGCCGACGTCCGGGACACGCCCCAAGTGAAGTCCAGCTTCGAGACCCCCACCGAAGAGCAGCCCGAGGACGACCCGTGGATCGGGCGCACGCTCTCGAAGGTCTACGAGATCGAGTCGAAGATCGGCGAGGGCGGCATGGGCTCGGTCTACCTGGCCCGGCACATCCACCTGCAGAAGGCGTTCGCGATCAAGGTCCTGATCGACTCGATCGCCGGCAAGGGCAACGCGGTCGAGCGCCTTCAACAGGAGGCGATGGCGGCGGCCAACATCGACCACGAGAACATCGTCGACGTCGTCAACTTCGACCGGACCGACGAGGGCGCGGTCTTCATCGTCATGGAGCTGCTCAAGGGCGAGAGCCTGGCCGACGCGATCGGCCGCGGGCCCATCTCGCTCCACCGCGCGCTCCCGATCGGCTTCCAGATCTGCCGGGCGCTCCACGCCGCCCACGAGCACGGCATCGTGCACCGCGACCTCAAGCCGGAGAACGTCTTCCTCACCGAGAAGGGCGGCCGGACCCTGGTGAAGGTGCTCGACTTCGGCATCTCGAAGATCAAGCGCGCCGAGAGCGAGCAGGTCCGGATGACCAAGACGGGGCAGCTCGTCGGCACGCCGCTCTACATGTCGCCCGAGCAGGCGCGCGGCGAGAGCGAGATCGACCGCCGCGTCGACGTCTACGCGATGGGGGTGATCCTCTTCGAGATGATCACCGGGGCGCCGCCCTTCGACGGTCGCAACTACTTCGAGCTGCTCTGGAAGCACGGCAACGAGCCGCCGCCGTCGATGAAGGAGATCAACCCGAACGTCCACATCCCCGACGCGGTGGACGCGGTGGTGCTGAAGACCCTCGCGAAGGATCGCGACGCCCGCTACCAGACGCTGCTCGAGGTCGAGCACGCGCTGATGAAGGCGGCGCCGGACGTGCCCAGCCTGCCGGCGATGCCTTCGCTGCCGCCCGAGCGCCCCAGGGTCGGCGGGCCTGTGGGGCCGACGCGGAAGATGCTCGCCCACGCCGCCACCGAGGCGATGGAGACCGGCGACGAGCTGGCCGCGACGCCGAACGGGACGGCCGAGGTCGCCCTTCCCCAGCGCAAGATCGGGCCCCTGCTCGCGGTGGCCGCCGCGGCGGTGCTGCTGGTCGGCGCGGTGGGCTACGCGCTGACCCGCGAGGATCCCACCCTGGAGACGACGGTCGGCGAGCCCCCGGCCGAGGAGGAGGGCCGCCCGGAGGAGCCGATCAGCGAGGTCGAGAGCGAGAGCGGCGCGACCGATGATCCCGCCGCGGAGACCCGACCTCCCCCCGGCGTCGATCCGCCCCCCACGCCGCAGCGCGTGAGCGTGACCCTGAGCTCCAGCCCGGACGGCGCGGAGGTGAGCGTCGACGACCGCGTGCTCGGCACGACGCCGCTGACCGTGCCCATCGAGGTGAGCGACGAGGCCATCACGCTGCGCTTCCGCAAGGCGGGCTATCTCGATCAGACCCTGTCGGTCGTTCCCGCAGCAGGGCTGGAGGTGCCTGAGGTACGCTTGCGGCGGCGCCGCCAGGCGCAGCCCCAGCCCTCCGGGAGCGGCTCGCTCCCCATCAAGACCGGCTTGTGATGCTCGATGCGCTTACCTTTCTTCTTCGCCTCCGCCCCACCCTCTCCGCCGTCGCGCTCGTCGCCGTCGCGCTCCTCGCCGCCGCGCCCGTCCTGACGTGGACGGCGCCCGCCGAGGCCCAGGAGGAGGAGGCGCGCCTGCTCTTCGAGCGCGGCAACCGTCACCTCACGGCGGGCCTGCGCGCGCGCGGCAGCCGGCGGACGCGCGAGCTCCAGCAGGCGCTCGACGCCTACCTCCAGGTGATGCGCCTCGGGGCGCGCACGCGGAACGTGGTCTTCAACCTCGGCATCACGCTCCAGGAGCTGGAGCGGCCCGAGGAGGCGTTCAACGCGTTCAGCGAGTACCTGCGCGGCTTCGAGCTGAGCCCCGAGGATCGGGCGGCGGGCGAGCAGCGGCTCGAGGCCCTGCGGCCCCAGGTCGCCGTCGTGCGCGTCGAGAGCACCCCGCCCGGCGCCGAGGTGCGCGTCGATCGGCGGGACCTGCCCCCGCGCGGCACCACGCCGCTGGAGATCGCGGTCGCCCCGGGCACGCGACGCCTGATCCTGTCGCGCGAGGGCTACCAGGAGGCGCGCGCGGAGGCGACGGTGGCCGTCGGCTCGCGCGCCGACGTCAGCGCGACCCTCGAGCCCGCGCCCGTCTCGGTCCAGTTCATCGCCCCGGGCGGCGGACGCCTCACGCTCGACGACGCCGAGATCGTCGCCGGCCGCGCGGTCGAGGTCACGCCGGGCGCGCACGTCGTCCGGCTCGAGGTGCCGGGCGCGCCGCCGGTGGAGCGGCGCTTCGAGGTCGCCCCCGGCGCGCCGCCGATGGTGCTCGAGCTCAGCGCGACGGCGGTGGCGCAAGGTGAAGGCCGCGTGCTCGTCTCCAGCAACGTCGCCGCGCAGGTCACGCTCGACGGGGAGCCCGCCGGGAGCGGTGAGCGGCTGGAGCTGTCGCCCCCGCCCGGCGCGCACGTGCTGACGATCACCGCCGAGGGTCATCGCCCGGTGACGCATCGGTTCTCGGTCGCGGACGGCGAGACCCTGCGCCTGCGCGGCGTGCTCGACCCGCACGGACCGCCCGGCGGCCTGATCGCGGGCCGGCTCATCCTCGGCGTGCTCGCGCTCGGCGGCCTCGCGACCGGGGTGGCGCTCCTGGTCGAGGAGGGCGACGCGCACGCGGCGTGGGTCAACGACTACACCGACGCGAACGCGGACCGCCTCGAGGCGGCGCAGCTGGCCGTGGACGTGACCATGGGCCTGACCGCGGCGCTCGGCGTGGCCGCCCTGGTCCTGCTCTTCCTCGACGAGGGAGACTCGTCGATCGAGGTCGGCGCCGCGCCCACACCAGGCGGCGGCGTCTTCCTGGCGCGCGGCACGTGGGGGGAGCGATGAGGCAGCAATTCGCGTGGCTCCTGGCTCTGCTGCTCGCGTCCGGCTGCAGCCTCGTGCGCCCGCCCGATCGCGACCTGATCCCGCGCGACGCCGAGGCCGGCGTGATGGACGCGGGCGACGCAGGCCCCGACGCGAGCGACGCGGGAGACGCGGGAGACGCGGGAGACGGCGGCGGCTGCCCGATGCGGGAGCGCCGCGAGACCTCGTGCGACAACGGCGAGGACGACGACTGCGATGGCGTCATCGACTGCCTCGACTACGACTGCCGCGGCATCGTCGAGTGCTGCGTCGAGTCGAGCTCCACGACGGTCTGCCTCGACGGCGACGCCGACCCGACCCAGCGCTTCAACAACCTCACCGGCGTGGGCATGGCCGACGGCTGCAGCGCGACCGAGCGGCTCGTGGACTTCAGCGGCGCGTACGGCGCGATCGTCACGGAGAGCTGCCAGCCGATCACCTTCGGCATGCGCTTCACGGCGCAGTTCGAGATCGTGACCCCCTGCCCGTCCGGGCCGTGCAGCGATCAGTACGCGGCGCTCGCGTTCGGGCCCACGGGGACCCTGCTCTCGGGCCGGTACGACAGCGAGCTGCGCTTCGTCATCGGCGCCGACCGGACGGCGCGCCTCGAGCGCGCGGGGAGCCCCCTCGGGACGACCCTCTCCAACCTGCCCACGGGCGCGACGATCACGCTGACGGTGGAGCTGCAGCCGGGGCCGAGCGAGCTGGGGCGCGACGTGCTCTACCTGCTCGCCGACGTGGCCTGGGACGGCGGCGGCGGACGCCTCGTCGATCGCGACACCCCGATCCTGCCGCTGGACGACATCCGCTGTCAGGTCGCCGGGCGCTCGCAACCCGGGCTCTACGCGGCCATCGAGGGCAAGGGCACCAACGCGGTCGAGGTGCTCGGGCCCATCGCCCGGGTCGAGCGCGCGTGCGCGAACCCGAGTCAGTTCGAGCGCTTCGGCGCGCCGCCCGACCTCACCGCGGTCGAGGCGTGCGCGCCCGGCAACGTCGGCGCCCCCGCCCTCGCTGGCTACTGCTACGAGGACTGCTCCGGCAGCGCGAGCTTCCAGTGGGACCTCTGGGTGGACGGAAGCGACCGCCCGCGCGAGGACGACGCGGCGGCCTTCATCGACTTCGGGGTGTGCGGCGCGCGCGCGCAGACGCCCGGCTTCCCCGGCACCGGGGCGATCGACTGGGAGGGGCGAGGCGCGGGCACCCTGCTCGGCGCGATGATGAGCTCCGCGCGCGAGCCTACGCTCCTGCCCGACTACGACGACGGCGCGGGGACCCGGGTGGAGACGCTCGGCTACGCCTACGCGTGGCGCACGACGATGGGCTCCGACGTGCACGAGATCCGCGGAGGCGAGCTCCTCAGGAATCCGGGCGCGGTGCCGGGGCCGGGCACGCTCCTCGTCTCACCGAGCACGGCGACCGGCTGCGCGTCGGTGCGCGAGCCGCTCCTGCTCGCGAACCTCGCCGAGGCCACCTCGGGGCACCGCGTGGACGGAGGCTGGCTGGTCTTCACCTGCGACCGCGGCCTGTCCGGAGACACGCTCGGGGTGGTGGCGGTCGACGACTCCTTCGGCGCGCCGATGGGCGCGGTGCAGACCGACTTCTTGACGGGCGCGATCGGGCCCTACGCGAGCCGCGGGGTGTTCGGCGCCGCGGGGTATACGGAGGCGAACGGCGCGGAGCTCACCCTGCGCCTCTGGTTCCTGGCGCGCGACGGCGCGGGAGAGGTCACGCTCGCGTACGCCCAGGGCCGCGGCCCGCTCGGCGCGCTCCCCCCGCTCGAGGTCTACCCCGCCAACCCCATCCTCCGCGGTGACTCGCAGGATCTGGGTGGGTCCTGCGACGGCGCCTGCCGCCTGACGGGCGTGAGCGTGATCGCCGACCCCAACGCGCCGGCCCGCGGCGGGGACAACGTCTTCGTGGTCGCCCGCTCCCGGATGACCTCGACCGACTTGCTCCACGAGCTGGTCCCGTTGTTGCAACCTCGACCCTTCGACTGATGCGACTGGCACGCTACGGCACGCCCCTCTCGGGCCACTCCGGCTTCACGCGGGGCTCCCTCCTCGCGTTCGCGGGGTGGCTCGTGCTGGCGTTCGCGAGCTGCGCGGACGCCGGCGCGCCGGACGGATTCGTCACCGACGGCGGCGCCACGGCCTTCGACGGGAGCCCGGTCTCCCCACCCAACGACCGCGAGGATCCCGACTTCGACGCCGGGGCCTGCTTCGATGGGCTCGACAACGACGCCGACGGAACGCTCGACTGCGCCGAAGCCGAGTGCGGGGTGCGCGCGGAGTGCTGCGTGGGCTCGGCCGAGTGCTGCAGCGGCGCGACCCGCCTGAGCACCCTGACCGTGGAGTGCGAGGACGGCCCCGCCTCCGCCTGCGACTCGCTCGAGGGCCTGACGCTCTTCGGCGCCCCGACGATCGAGCGGACCGGCCTCGTCCCCCAGGGCGGCGCGGGGCACGGCGGCGTGGTGATGCATCCGTCCGTCGACCCGCGGGCTGGCAACCTCCGGGTGCAGGCGCGCATCGAGGCCCCCACCACGCCGTGCGCCGAGTGCGTCGACCTGGCCGGCATCGCGCTGGTCGAGGCCGCCCCCGCGCCGGGCGCGCGCGCCGTCGTCTGGCTCGGCGTCGTCGCGGTGAGCTCTCGCGGCGAGGCGCAGGTGGTCGCCAGCGACGAGGTGGTGGCGACGTTCTCGCTGATGGCGGCGGCGGAGTACGAGATCGAGCTGCGCGCGGACGGCGTCGCGACGGTGTCCGTGGGGTCCGAGTCGGTCGCGCTGACCGAGCTCGAGCTGCCCCCCTCGATCCAGGTGATCGCCTACGGCCGCACCCAGAACCGCGGCGCGGGCGTGGACGCGGCGCGGCTGCGCGGCGGCGAGGTGTTCTTCGAGGCCTGCGACATGCCGGCCGCGCTCGAGCGCGACCCGACGCCGCGCCTGCCCACCGTGGCCTCCGGCTTCACGCCGCGCGCCCTCGGGCGGGCCACCGCGCTGATGGTGGAGGACCGTCTCCTCACCGTCTTCGCCGACGACGGAGACCTCTATCAGGCGATGGAGACCCGCAGCGGCGACCTGGCGGGACCCGCCGACCGCAACGACCGCGCGGTCGTCCCGCCGGAGGGGATCGACGACCTGTTCGACCCCGCGCTGGTGGTCGAGGACGGCGCCGTGACGCTCTACTTCGCGGGCGAGCACGTGAGCGGAGTCCGGCGCATCTTCCGCAGCCGGCGCGAGGGCGACACCTTCGCCGCTCCAGAGGACGTGCTCGCGGTCGACGGAGGCTCGGTCGACGGCCCGACCGTCTTCAAGAGCCCCGCTGGCCCGTGGCGCATGATCGCCCGGGTCCGGCGCGGCGCGCAGACCTCGCTCGAGCAGTTCGAGGCCATCGGCGGCGACACCGGCGCCTGGCGCCCGCTCTCGGTGGTGCGCGCCCCGGCTGCCGCCGACCTGTTCGCGTTCGATCGCGACGACGTCGCCCAGCCCGCCGTCGTGCGCAGCGCCGACGGGCTCTACCGCCTCTACTACGCGGGGCAGCGAGGCACGGGCTGGTCCATCGGGCTGCTCGTCTCCCAGGATGGGGACGCGTGGCGGCCGCTCGGCGCCGTGCTCACCCCGGACGGCGAAGGCTTCGACGCGCTCCAGGTACGCGGGCCCGCCCCCGTGCTCCGGACCGACCGCGCCAACGCGCTGCACCTCTACTACACGGCCAGCGACGGCGTCTCGTCCGCGATTGGCCTCGCTGGACCGGCTGGCACGCTCGGTGAATGATGTCTTCACGGTGGGTCTACCGTGATGAATCGTGTGCCAAGCTGTGATCGAAGCGCCTGGATCGGGCGGATCTGCACGGTCCTCGCGCTCCTCGCGCTGAGCGCCTGCGATGGTTCGAGCGCGGCAGGACGCTGCGCCGGCGACCCCGGGTGCTTGTACGGAGACGCGGACTCCGGCGCGGAGCCGCCCGTCACCGGGGGCGACGCGGGCCTGGTCCCCGACGTCGACGCGTCCCCGCCCGGCCCGAACGACGAGAGCGGCTTCAGCGCCGACGCCTGCTTCAACGGCCTGGACGACGACGGCCTGGCCGGCGGCGAGACCGACGGCGCCTTCGACTGCGACGACGCGAGCTGCGGCAGCGCCGCCATCTGCTGCCTGGGAGAGACCCACGAGGCCTGCTGCGTCCCCGCGGCCGGCTTCTCGATCGAGCTCGCCGCGTGCGGAGATCCCACGGACTGCGCGCGCGGCGGCGGCGTCTTCGGCGCCCCCTACCTGACGGCGGACGGCCTCGTGCCCAACGGCGACGGCGTGGCCGACGGCGGGCTGGTGGTCGGAGACGCGCTCGACCCCACCCGCGACCGCCTGACCTTGCGTGCCACCCTTCGCGCAGACGCCGACTGCGAAGGCGACTGCGTGGAGGTGGCGGCCTTCGGGCTCGGCGACGCGCCGGACCGCGAGTCGATGCGCATCACCCCGGACGTGGGCATCTCGCTCCGACCCGCGCGGCGCGAGATCGCGCTGGTGGTGGCGGGCGAGACCCTGCACGCGTGGCGGTACGACGGGCCGGCGGACGTGGCGGCCACCCTCGTGCTCGCGCCCGACGGTCACCTCGACGCGAGCGTGATGGGCGTCCCGGGCGCGGAGCCGGTGAGCGCCACCTACACGCCGCGCGCCGATCGTCGCCTCGTGATCTACGGCCGCACGGAGAACAGCGCCGCGCGCGCGCCCGCCCGCGTGGTGAGCGTGACCGTCGAAGAGATGCGGTGTCGGGTCCCGAGCGCGCTCGACCGCCCGCTCGCGCCGCAGGTCCCTTGGGGGGAGCCCTGGACGACCGAGGCGCCGCGCGCGCCGAGCGTGCTCGCGGACGAAGACACCTTGCACGTCGCGTTCGAGATCGACGGGGACATCTTCCTCGCGGACCGCGGCCCGGAGGGTGCTTGGCGTCTGCGCGGCAGCGACCTCGACGATCCCGTGCTGCGCGCGCCCGACGGCGAGCGCTACGCCGATCCCGAGCTCGTGCGGACCACCTCGGGGCACTTCCTGTTGCTGACGCACGAGGTCGACGGCCGCGACACGATCGCCGTCTCGCGGGTCGACGACTTCGCGGCCGCGGTCCACTTCCCGGACCCGCGCCCCTTGGCGGTGGACGGCGTGGCAGACGCGAGCCTCCGAGCGCCGAGCGCGCTGGTCACGACCGAGGGCGTCTGGGTCGCGGCGGTCGGGGGACGGGGGGAGCAGAGCGCAATCTCGCTCTTCCTCGCCGACGCCGCCCTGACGAGCCTCGAGCGACGCGTCGAGCAGCCGGTGCTCACCGCGAGCGGTGATCTCTTCCGCTTCGATGGCCAGGAGGTCGGCGACCCCGAGCTGGTGCGGGACGGCGACGGGCTCGTCCGCCTCTACTACGCGGGCCGCCGCGGCACGCGCTGGGCGATCGGCCTCTACGTCACCGCCAACGGCGAGCTCTGGCGCGAGGTGGGCGATGGCTCTCCCCTCCTCGAGGCGGCCGGCTTCGGCTTCGACGGCCTCAGCGTCCGCGGGCCCGACGCGCGCTGGCGCGAGACGGACGGCGTGATGGAGCTCTGGTACGGCGCGACGGACGGCGCGCGGCGCGCCCTCGCGTTCGCCGAGGAGTCCCGATGAGCGCCGGGCGCGGAGGGCGGGGATACGGATGGAAGGCGGCGTGCGCGCTGCTCATGATCCTGCCCGCCTGCAGCGCCAGGATCTCCTCCGACGACCAGGACGCCGGCCGTTCCGACGCGGGGGCGGCGTTCGCCGACGCGGCCGGCCCGTCCCTGGACGCCGCCACGCAGTCGCCCGACGCGAGCCTGGCCGACGGCGGCCCCGGGACCATGGGAGCGGCCGAGTTCGACCCCTCGCGCGGCGGCATCGCCGCCTGCTTCGACGGCGCCGACAACGACGAGGGCGGCGGCGGCGCGGACTGCGCGGACACGAGCTGCCAGGCGAACGTGCCGGCGTGCTGCGTGGGCGTCAGCAGCTCGACCTGCTGCGACGCGGGCGTCCCGCGCGATCTCCCGTTCGGCACGTGTGGCGGAGGCGTCGCCGGGTGTCCCGCGCTCGCCGGCTTCGACGTGTTCGGCGCGCCCTCCCCCCGCGTCGACGACAGCGGCGCAGAGACCGTCTTCCTCCCCGGCGGGGAGGGCTCGGAGAGCGGCGTCCTGTTCCCCGAGCCGCTCGACCCGCGCCTCGGCACGATCACCCTGACCGCGCGCGTCGCGACGCCCGAGCCCCCGCCGAGCGGTGGCCAGATCGAGCTCGTCGGCTTCGGGCTCGTCGACGCCGAGATCGACCCGGGCGGGCTCGGACGGGTGGCGCCGATCGCCGGCCTCCGCGTGAGCCGCAACCGGCGCGAGGTCACGCTCGTCGTCGCGGGCGAGACCGTGTTCCGCGCCGCGATCACGACCGAGGGCTTCGTGGACTACGGCCTGACGCTCTCGCCCACGGGGCGGGTGGCGCTGCTCCGGGACGGCGCGGAGCTCGCCGCGCTCGAGCTCGGCCCCGGCCTCGCGCTGCGCGCCGCGCTCTACGGGCGCACGTCCAACGAGCCGGGCTCGGGCGACGTCGGGCTCAACACCCGCGTCGCCTCGGCGTCCGTGTCCCAGCAGCGCTGCGACATGCCGGGCGCGCTCGCGCTTCGCCCCACCCCGGCCCTCGGCGGCGCGGCGTGGGCGGACGACTTCGACGCCATCGGCGAGCCCGACATGCTCCGCTGGACGTTCGAGGAGACGACGCGCGCGACCCTGGCCTTCATGCTCGGCGACTCCATCTACCTGGCCGAGCCGGGCCCGGGTGGGCTCGCGCCGACGACCGCCCTCGACGCGCCCGTGCTCACCGAGGGCCTCGTCGACTTCGCCATGACCGCCGTCTCCTCGCCCGCCCTGCGCCACGACGGGGCCGGGGAGCTCGAGATCTGGTTCGTGGGCGAGACCGGAGGCCAGACCACGATCGGCGTCGCGCGTCGACGCGCGAGCGACGGCCTCTACCGTGACTTCACGCGCCAGCTCAGCGCGGCGGCGGGGGAGCGCTTCGAGAGCGTCGACGTCTACGACACGAACGACGAGACGCGGCTGGCGGTCGCGGTGCGGGCTCCCGACGGCAAGACGCGGATCGAGATTCACCGCGTGGGCGCAGGCGCCGTCGGCGTGGTCCGCGAGAGCCGGCCGGACACCCTCTTCGCGTTCGACCGCGACGAGGTCGGCGACCCCTCGATCGACATCGAAGGCGGCGTGTACCGGCTCTACTTCGCCGGACGGCGCGGCACCCGCTGGTCGATCGGCCTGCTCGTGTCGGCCGACGGCGCTGTCTTCGTCGAGCCGAACGATCCGATCGCGCTCGAGCCGTCGGGGCTCGGGTTCGACGCGCTCTCCGTGCGCGGCCCGAGCGCCGAGGTCTTCGAAGACGAGCTGCACCTCTACTACGAGGGCAGCGACGGCGCGCGCTCCCGGATCGGCGTCGCGATCGGCGCAGCTCCCTGACGCGACGCTTCGAACGCGCTATCGAGGGGCGTGGCACGCGCCGAGACGAAGGTGGACGAGACGATGGCGGGGCAGACCCTCGCCGCGGTGGTGCGGGCTCTGCTGGACGTGCCCTGGAGCAAGGCCAAGCGGCTCTGCACGAGCGGCCGCGTCTTCCTCGACGGCGACGTGTGCACCGACCTGGCGCGGCGCGTGAAGGCGGGCGCGAAGGTCGCCGTGGACGAGGCGGCGCCCAAAAAGCGCCTCGGCGTGCTCGACCGTGACGCGATCCTCCACTCCGACGCGGACGTCGTCGTGGTGCGCAAGGACGCGGGCCTGCTCACGCTGCCCTTCCACGGCGACGAGAAGGACACCCTGGTGGACCAGACGCGGGCCGCGCTCGCGCGCATGCTCCCGCGGCGCGCCAAGGGCCGCGACCCGATGGTCGGGGTCGTCCAGCGCCTCGACAAGGACACGACCGGTGTGCTGGTCTTCGCGCGGAACATGGTGGCCAAGCGCGCGCTCCAGGACCAGCTCCGCGCGCACACCGTCGGGCGGCGCTACCTCGCGCTCGCGCACGGCGCGGTGAAGACCGAGAGCCACGAGAGCGACATCGTGCAGGACCGCGGCGACGGCCTGCGCGGGAGCTGGGGGACGCGATCGAACCACCGCGGCGCGCCGCCTCCCAACGCGAAGCGCTCCGTCACCCACGTGCGCCTCGTCGAGCCGCTGCGAAAGGCGTCGCTCGTCGAGTGCCGGCTCGAGACCGGGCGGCAGCATCAGATCCGCATCCACCTCGCCGAGGCCGGCCACCCGCTCGTGGGAGAGCGCGTCTACATCCGCGACTTCTCCGCGCCGCAGATCTCCGCGCCGCGCCCGATGCTGCACGCGACGGAGCTGGCGTTCGAGCACCCGCGCACGGGGGAGCGCCTGCGCTTCTCGGTGCCGCTGCCCGCGGACTTCGAGGCGGCGCTGGCGCGTCTCCGCGGTTGACGGAACGAGCCCTTCGCGCGAGCGTCGAGCGTCGATGAGTGAACCGAAGAGCCAAGCGAACGGCCTGTCCACGCGGGTCGCTCAGGCCAGCGCGGCGGTCGTGGCGGTGGGCGCCCTCCTGCTCACGTTCGACGTGACGGCCCAGGAGCAGCGCGGCTGGGGCTGGCTGATCCTGGTCGCAGGCGTGCTCGGCCTGCTCGTCGCGGGCGTGATGCGGGGCGCGGAGGACGCCGCCACGGTGAAGGCGCCGCTCGTCGCCGACGCGCCGAAGGGCAAGGCCGCCACCTGGCTCGGCGTCGCCTTCGGGGTCGGCGTGCTCGTCCAGGCCGTCATCCCCTTGCGCTACTACTTCGGCGACGACGCCTACGACGAGCGCTTCGCGTGGCGCATGTTCTCGAACGTGCGCGTCTATCGCTGCGACCTCGGCGCGTTCGAGACGCGCGACGGATACGAGCGGCCGGTGAACCTGATGGAGACCATCCACGTGGGCTGGGGCAGCCTCCTGCGGCGCAACCGGGAGCCGGTCATGGACGCCTGGCTCGAGTGGCGGTGCGAGCAAGAGGGGGTGAGCGCGGCGCGCCTGCTGAACCGCTGCGTCTCACCCGCGGGAGAGAGAGCGCCCGACGTCCGGCGCGCCATCGACTGCGAGCGCGGTGAGATCACCGAAGGGGGGGAGGAATGAGCCTGCTGTCGCGCACGCTCTACGTCCCGGTCGCCGCGGTGCGTCCCTACCTCGCGCTGAAGTGCACCCTCGTGCTCCTCGCCTTCGACGTGTGGATCGCGCGCCTCTACAAGGGGCACGGCCACGGCGCGGGCGGCTTCAACGTCGCGCACTTCGAATTGCTCGACGCGGTGCAGCCGTCGATCAGCGCTCCGCTCTTCGTGGGCGTGATCATCCTGACCGGCGCGCTCTGCCTGACGATCGCGATCGCCTCTCGTCCGCCGCGCTGGCTCATCGGTCTCGCCTTCGTGCTCCACACGTGGAGCTGGGCGATGAGCATGCTGGACAGCTACCAGCATCACTACCTGCTCTCCATCGTGCTGCTCGCGCTCGTCTTCTTCCCGCGGCTGACGGCCGAGGACGCGCTGCTGCCTCCGTCTTCTCCGAAGAAGCGCGACGCGCCGAGCACCGCGGCGGAGCGGCGCAAGGGCAAGAAGAAGAAGCGGAAGAAGAGCGCCGACGAGCCGGCCGCCCAGCCCTCGATCCTGTCGCCCGCGTCGCTGACGAGCGCCGGGGGCTACGCGTTCCTCGCCGCGAGCATCGCCGTCGTCTACGCCTACACCGCGCTCAGCAAGACCGACCCGGAGTGGCTCTCGGGCGCGGCGCTGAAGAGCGTGCTCCACCTCCAGGAGAACGGGATGCCCGCGCCGGGGCGCGAGGACCCGATCGGGTTCTTCCGCGACCTCGCGGCCAGCTTCGGCCTGGCCGGCGAGACCTTCTGGTGGTTCATGGGCCACTCGGTGGTCGGCGTGCAGCTCGTCTGCGCGCTCGGGTACCTGCTGGCGCCGTTCCGCGACGTGACGCGCGCAAAGTGGATGGCTGGGCTCGGCTGGCTCGCGCTGTTCACCGCGCTGAGCTTCCACGTCGGCGCGGAGTACATGGACCTGAAGATCGGCTGGTTCAGCTGGTACATGATCGGCTACGCGCTGATCTTCTTCCTCCCCGGTCGCTGGCTCGTCGTCGCGGCGCGCGGGCTGGTGCCCCTGGTCGGCACCTCCCTGGGCCCGCAGGTCATCGCCGCGCGGATCCTCGTCGCGCTCGTCGCGCTCGTCGTCGGCTTCGCCGTCCTGCCCGTCATCGGCTGGCTCGGCGTCGGGCTGCTGCTGCTGACGCCGCTCCGCCTGCTGGCGAAGGCGGCCTGGACGCGCGAAGCGGAGGCGCAGGCCGAGCAGACCCATCACGTCGCGCTCGGCGCCGCCGGCCTCGGCGCCGCGATCCTCGTCGGGGCGGGCTACGTGGCCGACCTGCCCGGCGCGCCCGCGGCCGTGATCGCGGGCGCCGTCCTGCTGGGCGGGGGCGTGATCGGGCTCCTCGTGTCGAAGGGCCACGCGCGGGCGATCCACGGCTACGGCGTCGGCGCCGCGGTCGCGGGCCTCGCGCTCGTCGCGTCCATGTCTCTCTCGGAGGCGCGGTGGGACTTCTACCGCAACTACGGCGGCAACCACCGCCGCCTCGGCGAGTGGGCCGTCGCCTACCACGCCTACCAGAAGGCGGTGAGGTACGCGCCCGACGACGAAGCGGCCGAGAGCCGCCAGCGACGCGTCGACGAGATGCGCGCCAACATCGAGCGCGACGGCCCGAGGCGCCCGTGATCCGGCTCAACGGAGACGCCCTCTCTCTGCCCGGGCTCGCCACCGCGCACTCCCACGCCTTCCAGCGCGCGCTCCGCGGACGCACCCACCGGCCTCTCGCTCCGAGTCGCGGCGGCGCCTCGTTCTGGAGCTGGCGCGGGCTCATGTACGAGCTCGCGGCCAAGCTCGACCCGGACACGATCTACGCCCTGTCGCGCTACGCCTACGTCGAGCTGGCCATGAGCGGGGTGACGGCGGTGGGCGAGTTCCACTACGTGCATCATCAGCCCGACGGCGAGCCGTACGGCGACCGCACCGCGCTCGCGGACGCGGTCGTGCGCGCCGCGATCGACGCCGGCCTCCGCGTCTGCCTGCTGCGTGTCCTCTACCAGCGCCCGGGGCTGGGCCGCGCGCTCGAGCCGACCCAGCGACGCTTCTCCGACGCCGACGTCGACGACGCCCTCCGCGACGTCGAGACCCTGCGCGCCCGCTGGGCGGCGGAGCCCCGGGTCCGCGTCGGCGTCGCCCCCCACAGCGTCCGCGCCGTCCCTCTCGAGGGCGTCCGCGCCGGGGCGGCCTTCGCCGAAGAACACAGATTGCCATTCCACATGCACGTCAGCGAGCAGCGCCGCGAGGTCCGCGAGTGCCTGGCCGAGCACGGGCGCCGGCCCGTCCAGCTCCTCGCCGACGAGGGCGTGCTCACCGACCGCTTCGTGGGCGTGCACGCCACCCACCTCGACGCCCGCGAGATCGCGGCGCTCGGCGCCTCCCGCGCGTTCGCGTGCGTGTGCCGCACGACCGAGCGCGACCTCGGCGACGGCCTCCCCTCGCTGACGCCCATGCTCGCCGCGGGCGCGCGCCTCTGCTTCGGCACCGACAGCCACGCCATCAGCGACCCCTTCGAGGAGGCGCGCGCGGCCGAGCTCGACGAGCGCTCCCGCCTCGAGCGGCGCGCCCTCGTCGACGCCGGCGCGCTGCTCGGCGCGGCGAGCGCCGAGGGCTACGCCGCGATCGGTATGGCCGGCCTCGAGACCGAGGACCGCGTCACGCTCGACGGCCCCGAGCTCGCGGGCGCGGCGCCGCCCTACGAAGACGCCGTGGTCTTCGCCGCCAACGCCCGCTGCGTGCGCACGGTCGAGGTCGCCGGCGCGCGCATCGTGGAGGACGGTGTGCACCGCGACTACGCGGAGGCGCGCGCGGACTACGAGCGCGCCGTACGCGGGCTGATCGACGGCTGAGCCAGCAGCGCGCGGCGAAGATGCGCGTGATGGATCGGCGAGCGCGACGTCGCGTCCAGCGCGGCGGGCCGACGACGAGATCCTTCAGCATTTCGGAGGAGCGACTGGCGCGGTGGGCGCGGCGTCCCGCCGGCGAGGCGCGCGCAGTCATTTTCGCCGCGCGCTGCTAGTCTCACGCGCCAGAGAGCGCGAGCCAGGCGGCGGCCGCGGCGGCGAGCAGCAGCGCCAGGACGATCAGCAGGACCCAGCGGCTCGTCTTCGCCGCGCGCGGTCGGCCCTCGACGCGGTCCTCCTCGTCGAGGCGGAGCACGAGCGACGGAGGTCGCCCCTCCTCGCGCGCCTCCGCCGGCGCAGCTGGCGCCGCCTGCAGCCGCGGCCGCGAGAGCGGCACGGGCGCCTCCACCTCGGAGAGCTCGTCGAGGCGAGCTTCGACCGTCGAGGGCTCGGGGGGCTGCGACTCGTACTCGCTCGGGCCGCGTTCATCAGGCGCGTGCTCGTCGGGGAGCGTGCGAGAGGCGCTCCGGAACGAGCTCGCCGGGGCCACGTGGGACGCCAGCGTCGCCTCCGCCTCGGCCACGATCTGCATCCGCTCGTGGCGACGCTCGCGGAAGAGATAGCCCATCCAGTCCGCGGTCTCGGCCGACTCGAAGGTCGCGCCCGCGCTCGCGATGAAGTGGCGCAGCGTCCGCCCCATCTCACGCGCGCTCTCGAACCGCTCGTCCGGATCACGGCTCAGCGCCCGCGCCACGATGTCCGCGAGCTCGCGGGGGAGATAGGGGTCGAGCTCGTCCACGCGCGGGATCGGCTCCTCGAGGATGGCGCGCGCGGTCTGCATCGGGGACTCGCGCTTGAAGATGCGCTCCAGCGTCAGCGTCTCCCAGAGCACCGCGCCCAGCGACCACACGTCGGTGCGCGCGTCGAGCTTGCGGATCCGCAGCTGCTCGGGCGCGGCGTACGCGAGCTTGCCCTTGAAGATCCCGGCGCTCGTCTCGGTGATGCGCTGCAGCGCCTTCGCGCAGCCGAAGTCCACGACCTTCACCGTGCCGTCGTAGGTCACGAAGAGGTTCTGGGGCGACACGTCGCGGTGCACGACCTCGAGCTTCTGGCCGCCCGCGCCGACCGTCTCGTGCGCCGCGTGAAGCCCCTCGCAGGCATCGGCGACGATCCGCGCGGCGAGGAAGGGCAGCGCGTCGAGCACCGCGTCGTTCAGCCGGTGCTCCCAGACCTGGCGGATGATCTCGGAGACCGGCTCGCCCACCAGGTACTCCATCGCCATGAAGTAGGTGCCGTCGGCCTGCCCGAAGTCGTGCACCGCGCACACGTTCGGGTGGCTGATGAGCGTGGCGATCTTCGCCTCGTCGAGGAACATGTCGACGAAGGCGCCCTGCCCCGCCAGGCCCTCGTGAATGGTCTTGACGGCGACGAGCCGCTCGATGCCCTCGGCGTGGGAGATCTTGCCGAGATAGACCGTCGCCATGCCGCCCGCGCCGAGCTCGCGCAACAGGGTGAAGCGACCGAGCTGGCTCGGTAGCGATCGGCGCTGACTGGCCGTCCCGGGCTGCTCGGACGGTGACATGGCCGCAGACCCTACACCGAGTCTCCGGCGGCGGGCACCCTCCACGCGCCGATGGTCGGAGGATCGTGCGTCAGGGGACCTGCGTGCGTCAGGGGACCAGGTGCACGCGCGCGCCCGAGCCGTCGCCGCCGGGGGATCCGGCCGCGCCCGGGCTGAAGCCGCCGCGGCCGCCGCGGCCGGGGACCCCGGCCTCGTCGATCACGAGGTCCATACCCAGCGCGTCTCGGTACGCGCTCGCGTCTCCGCCGCGGCCGACGAGGTAGACGCCGAAGCTCCCGCCGCCGCAGCCGCCGCCGCCGCCGCCGCCCGCGCCGCCGCGGCCGCCGTCGCCGCCCCGTCCGCCCGTGCGCGCGCACCAGAACATGGTCGGTCCACCGTTGCCGCCGACGCCGCCGCTGCCGCCGTCCGCGCCCACGCCGCCGTCTCCGCCCACGCCGCCGCTCGCGGTCACGACGCGCACGTCTCGGAAGACCGGGCCCCGGACCGCGCCGGCCCGGAGGCGGATCACCACGCCGACGCTCGCGCCGCCGCCGCCTCCGCCGGTCGCCCCCGGGGCGCCACAGCCGCCGGCCCCGCCGCCGCCGCCGCTGCCGCCGCTCCGGTCGTCGGTCCGCGTGTCGCAGCCCGAGGTGCCGCCGATGACGTCGTAGCCCGCGCCCGCGGAGGCGCCGCCGCCGCCGCTGCCGTCTCGGCCCGGCGCGCCCGAGGTGCCGGCCGTGCCCGCGAGCCGGCCGCTCGTGAGATCGAGCGTGGGAGAGCCGCCGCAGCCGCTGCCCGCCACGCCGTCCCCGCCCGGCGCGCCGTCCCCGCCGTTCGCGGTGTCCCGGGGGAGCGTGGGGTTGTCGTCGCAGAAGTTGCAGACGCCGCGGTTCGTCGGCGCGTTGTAGGTCAGCTCCGCCGCGTCGCCCGGCATGGGGCCCCGGCCGGCCGAGGGCGCAGGGTTGGGGACCGCGTCGCGCAGGACCGCGGCGAAGTCACAGACGCCGCCGGTCGTATAGTCCGTGCAACCGGCGTTGCCGCAGGGGCGGCCGTTCACGCAGCCCGTCTCCGGGCAGTCCGCGGCGCCGCCGTCTCCGCCGCTCACGTCGGTGGCGCGGCAGCTGTGCCGCCCGCCCACGCCGCCCGCCACGCGCCGGCAGACCCCGCCGCCGCTCGTGCCCGGCCGCCCGTCGGTTCCGTCCGGGCCGTCGAGCTGGTCGAGGCTCATCAGCCCCCACTCACGGAGGCGCGCGCTCGAGTCGAGGCCGTTCTGGCCGTCCGAGCCGCGCCCGGCGAACACCTGGAGGTCCCCGAAGCGGACCGAGTCGGTGCAGCCGTCGAGGAACATCGCGGTCGAGCCCTCGCCCGCGCCGGTGGCGTCGCCGCCGATCACGGTGAAGCCCTCGATGGCGGCGGGCGTGGTCACGTCGCTGCAGGTGATGGCCGGGAGCCCGGGCGTGGTCCGCTCGATGATCACCTGGAACAGCTCGAGGTCGCGGTCGCGGAAGTCCGGGCTGTAGCCGCCGAAGATCGAGACGCCGCCGAGCACGTTCAGCGGCCCCTCGTAGATGCCGCGCGCGACGAGCACGCTCTTGCCCGCGCTGCGCCCGCGCGCGAGCGCCGCGTTCAGGGTGCGCATCGGCCGCACGAGGGTGCCGGGGTTGGTGTCGCTGCCCGTGGTGGTCACGTAGATGAAGAGGTCGTCGTCGTCGGGCGCGCCGTCGCAGTCCGCGTCACCGCCGACGACCGGGGGCGGGCCCATCCCGTCGAAGCGCTCGCACTCGCAGCCGTTCGCGAGGATGCGATCGACGTCGACGAAGCCCTCGAGACACTCGATCTCGCAGCGCACGCCCGCTCCTTCCGGGAGACAGCTCGCCTGCATGTTCGGCCCGGGCTCCACGCACGGGGTGGCGCACGCGCCGCAGTGCAGCCGGTCGACGTAGCGCCCCGCCTCGTCGCGGAAGTCCTCGTCGACCTGACCGTCGCAGTCGTCGTCCTGGCTGTCGCACGCCTCGGCGAGGGCCGGCGCGCACGGGCCCGGCCCGTCCACCCCGCACACCTGGACGCCGACGCAGGCGTGGCCGTCCTCCTCGACCCGGAGGATGCAGGCCAGCTCCGCGCCTTCGCTCATCTCGGAGCAGTTGCACCAGCCGCTCGTCGGCACGCACTGCGCGTCCTGGCAGGCGAAGCCCTCCGGGCAGAGCACCCCGTCGCCGCAGGGCTGGCCGCAGCGGCGCTGACCGCTCCCCGTCTCGAGGCAGCGGCTCCCGGGGAGGCGCAGCGCGCAGTCCTCGTCGGCCGTGCACGGCAGGCAAAGGACGGGCACGTCCGGCGCGCAGGAGCCGTCTCCGGAACGGTGGAACCCGTCTGGACACGCGACGAGCACGCAGACCGGCCCCGAGGCGGCGTCCTCGCAGGCCACCTCGCTCGCGGTGGGGAACGCGTCGGCGCAGCTCACGCCGCACGTGCCGCAGTGCTCGACGGTCCGGTAGACGCCGTCGTCCGACACGATGCCCTCGTCGATCAGGCCGTCGCAGTCGTCGTCGAAGAGGTTGCAGCGCTCCTCGGTGCCGCAGAGGTTCGACTCGTAGCAGCCGCCCAGCAGCAGCGCGGCGACGAGCACGCAGCGCAGCTCAGAGAACGATGTCACGTGCGCCTCCTTCCGCGCCGTCGCCGCCCGGGGCCGCGCCGCCGCCGCCGCGACCGGCGATGCCGGGTCGACCGAGGTCGAAGGTGTTCCCGCTGCGCCACTCGTCGACGCGCGGGTCGGCGCGTCCGCCGAGCATCCAGATCCCGACCGACGCGCCGCCACACCCGCCGCCGCCGCCGCCGCCGTCGCCGCCGCGCCCGCCGGTCCCGCCGCGCCCGCCCGGGAAGGGCCCGGCCACGCTGGGCGTCGTGCGGTCGGCGCGCGCCAGCTCCCCGCCGAACGCGCCCGACGAGCCGCGCCCGCCCGCGCCGCCCGCGCCGCCATCGCCACCCCGGCCGCCGTCGGACGGCGCGAGGATCACGTCGCGCACCTCGGGCAGCCGACGCGGCGTGACGGTGAAGCGGAAGAGGATGGCGACGCTCGGCGCGCCGCTCGTGCCGGGCATGCCCGGGTCGCCGCCGCAGCCGCCCGCGCCGCCGCCGCCGCCGCCGCCGCCGAGCCCGTCGGTGAACTCGCACTCTCCGGCGAACCAGCGCATCTCCGCGCCCCCGCCCGCGCCGCCGCCGCCGCCGCCGCTCCCGGGTCGGCCGTCGGTCCCGGCGCTCGCCACGTCGCCGCGCCAGTCGTCGCCCATGAAGCTCCCGAACGGATCACGGCAGCCGCGCCCCGGGCTGCCCGCGCCGCCCGGTCGTCCGGGCTCACCCGCGCGAGGCCCGCGGAAATCGGTCGGCACGGTGAAGTCCGCGAGCCCGCAGCAGATCCCGCTCGGCCGCATGCAGCTCGGGCTCTCCATCGAGGTGATCGGCCCCTGGCTGTCCTGCCCACCGTCGCCGCCGCTCCCGCCCGGGATCACGCCCGCCGCGCGGCCGCTCTGCCCCGCGCCCTGGAAAGACGTGAACATGGGACAGCGGGCCGAGCCGCCCTGCCCGCCGCTCACGTCGACGCCGTCACACGTGTTGCGCCCGCCCGACCCGCCCGCGACCGTGTTCATCGGCCCGCTGGTGCAGTTGTGCGAGGCGTCCTCCACCGACGCGCGCGGCGGCGCGCCCGCGGCGGGCGGCGACATGAAGTCGGAGCCCGAGGTGCCGATCATGCCCGGCATCCCGTCGCCCGGGACGCCGGCGCGGACCGTCATCTCGCGGAGGGACAGCGACGGCCCCGGATCGAGCGCGTACACGCCGAAGGTGGGGGCCGCGGCGCGCGACGCGTCCAGGCCACGGAGCTCCAGCCACTCCACGCTCGTCTCGCTGCTCCCCGCACCGCGGATCACCATCGCCGCGCCGCCCGGCGCCGTCGTGTCGACGGGCGCGCGCACGATCGTGCGGAAGCCGTCCGGGTCGAGCGCGAGGAAGTCGCGGCGGTAGCCGCCGTGCACGAACACCCCGTCGGGGAGCTCCACCGTCTCGGCGTAGGTGCCCGACGCGACGAACACGTGCGGTCGCGCCCCCGGCATGCCGATCGACGCGGCGGCCCGGTCGAGCCCGACCTGGAGGGTGCGGAGCGGGCGGGTGGGCGAGCCCGGCCCATCGTCGTCGCCGTCGGGCGCCACGTAGAAGCTCTGGATCACGATGCCGTCGGCGCCGTCGCAGTTCACGTCGAGCGCCTCGCCCTCGGCGCCCACCGGCCCCGGCACGTCGCTGAGCGAGCCGACGGTGCACTCGCAGCCGTTCGCGATGTCGAGATCGGCGTCGATGCGGTCGCCCGGCATGATCCCGTCCGCGGCGTCGGGGCAGGCGAGGACACACCGCGGGGCGAAGGGGTCGCCGCCGCAGACGAGGTCTCCCTCCGGCGCGGTCGAGAGCGTGCAGTCCACGCCGCACTCGCCGCAGTGGTGGATGTCGAGGCTGTACGCGCCGCGCGCGTCGCGGAAGCCCTCGTCGATCATCCCGTCGCAGTCGTTGTCGGCCTCGTCGCAGACATCGAGCGGCGCGACGCACTCGCTGATCACGCCGTCGTCGCACACCGCCGACCCCGCGCATCGCTCGCCCATCGGGTCGATCAGCGCGCACGCCAGCGTGAACGCGTCGCCCGGGTCACACGCGCAGCTCCCGCCCTCCGGAACACAGACCCCCTCCACGCAGCCGTAGCCGTCCGGACAGCCCAGCTCACAGGATACCGTGCAGCGCCGCTCGCCCGCGATGAGCGCGCAGCTCGCCGCCGCGAGATCGCCGCAGTCGCCGTCGTCCGCGCACGGGAGGCAGAGCCGATCGATCGGCACGCAGCGCCCCGTGGTCGACGGCGCGAAGCCGGCCGCGCACTCGAGCGCGACGCAGGTGGGTGAGCCCTCCACGAGCTCACACGCGACCGCGAGCGCCTCGCCCGAAGGCCGGCAAGGCATATTGCAGCCGCCGCAGTGGTCGGGGTGCACGTAGCGGCCGTCTTCGTCGCGGAAGTCCTCGTCGACGAAGAGGTCCGCGTCCACGCCGCCGTCCAGCCCCGCGTCGGATCCGCCGTCGCGCAGGCCGGCGTCGAAGACCCCGCTGACGCGCAGGCCATCGAGGTCGTCGTCCAGCCCGTTGCAGCGCTCGGGCTCGGGCTGCGGAAGCTCGCGCTCCTCGGGCGGGTCGTCGATCGTCGCGGTCCGCGCCCCACAGGCCGGCAGCAGGCCCACGAGCGGCAGGAGCGAAAGGAGAGCGAGCAGCACGCCGTTCGGTCTACGCGACACGCGCGGAGAATAGCCGTACCGCGCGCGCGCGCCATCAAAGCGAAGAATCACGGGGATGTGCGAAGGCATGATGCGAGCCACGAGCGGGGGCAGAGGAATGCGATGAGCTCCCTCCCTCCAGTGCGCCGGACCGTGCCCAACGTTTCACACTCGTGGGCAGCACACACGGTCGCTCAGCACGCCGCGCCCGACCGGATGCACACCCACGCGCCCCCACCCGGGCCACGGCACTCCATGCAGGTCTGCCCCGAGGGGCAGCCCGCGGTGCGGCAGTCCGAGCCGGTCGCGCCGCACATCCCGTCCGCCTGGACGTCGGTGCCCATGCTCTGTGCGAGACACTCGTTGTCGTAGTCGTTGCCGTCGCAGCCGCAGACCGGCATGAGGATGCGCGGGCAGACGGTGGGTCGCGGTCGACAGGCGCCGGATCCGCCGCAGGTGCGGTCCGCCGCATAGTCGCAGAACTCGCCAGCGGCGCAGGGCGCGCCCGCGCCGCAGTCACACACGAGCGTGCCGCACTCGCAGGCGGTCGCGCCTTCGTATCGGCAGCCCATCGGGGGCGCGGGGCACGGCGGAGGGACACACGCGTCGACCCCCGAGTCCGCTCGGCCGGCGTCATCGCCGCCCGCGTCGGAGGCAGGCCCGGCGTCGTCCGCCCCGGAGTCGCTCGCGCTGCCCGAGTCCGGCGCGCCAGCGTCGGTGGGAGGCGCCGCGTCCATGGGCACGGCCGCGTCCATGAGCACGGCCGCGTCTCGTCCTGCGCCGCTGTCGTCGGAGACGGACTCGGCGTCGCAAGCGCTCAGGATCAGCAAGACAGAGAGGCAAAGGCGGGTCTTCATCCCTCCACCATACCCCCGCGGGAGAATAGAGCGGAGGTCCGAGCGTCGGAGCGGATGGTACGGTCGATTCATGCGACGCCTCTCCATCGCCCCGCTCCATCTCGCCGCCGGTCTCGCGCTCACCTTCGTGGCCGTGGGGGCGCTCGCGCAGGACGACACGAACCGCGAGACGCAGGCGACGCCCTGCCCCGACGCGACCTTTCAGCCGCAGCTGATGACGCCGCCCGCCGGACGCGTGCCGCGCGACGCCTCGATCGTGGTCGGCCTCTTCCCGGGCGGCACCTTCCGCGACCTGCCTCCGGTGCAGCTCACCCGACGCCGCCGCGAGGTCGCGCTGCGCCGCGAGCCCATCGCCCCCGGGCTCTATCGGCTGACCCCCGACGTGCGCCGCATCTACGGCCGCTATGACGTCTCGGGCGTGGTGGGCAGCCCCGAGATCGTCTTCGGTCGCCCCGGCGCGCCCGCGCCGCCGACCACCCCGCGGGTCTCGCGGGTCGAGCGTTACCTCCGCGCGAGCGGCGGCGAGATGACGCGCGAGCTGCGCGCGCACTTCGGCTTCCCCATCCCCAACGGCGTCGTCGCGGTGCTCGCCTACTGGGACGGGGACGCCTCGCCCGATCACTGGGTGCGCGCGGTGCCCACCCGGACCGACGCGGTGATCTGGTCGGCGAGCGGCGCCTGCACCCCTCAGCCCGAGGGCGCGTCCCCGCCGCCCGCCTCGGGTTCGATCCGCCTCGCCTTCGTCGACCAGTACGGTCAGGTCAGCCAGCCGAGCGAGCCCTCGCCCCTGCCGGCTGCGGACTGATCGTCACTCTTCGGGCGTCATCGCCAGCACCAGTCTGGTATGGGCTCAGAGCGCCATCAAGAAGCCGTCGAGCTCACGCGCCGCGTGGTCGTCGTGCTTGGCCTTCGCCTGCACGATCCCCTGCTCGGCCCAGGCGCGCGCGTCCTCGTCCCGATCGAGCTCGAGGGCCACCTGCGCGGCCATCAGGTAGGTCGGCACGTAGTCCACGAAGCGCTCGCGCACGTCCGCGTAGGCAGCGAGCGCGTCCTCGAGCCGCCCCAGGGAGCGCAGCTCCATGGCGCGCGCGTAGTGATGGAAGGGATCCGTCGACCCCTTGGCGATCATCTGCTCGATCATCGCGAGGCGGTCGCTCACTCCGATCCTCCTCCGAGGACACCCAGGTACGGCAAGTTGCGGTAGCGCTCGTCGAAGTCGAGGCCGTAGCCGATCACGAAGACGTCTTCGATGGTGAAGCCCAGATAGTCGATGTCGACCGGGACCTTGGTGCGGGCCGGCTTGTGCAGGAGCGAGGCGAGCTTCAGCGACGCGGGGTGACGCGTCTCGAAGTTGTCGCGCATGTACTCCATCGTCAGGCCGGTATCGACGATGTCCTCGACGATGATCACGTGCTTGCCCTCGATGGGCTTGGTGAGATCGAGCGTGGTCTGCACGACGCCGCTCGAGCTGCTGCCCTCGTAGCTGCGGCAGCCGAAGAACTCGATCGAGAGCGGCAGATCGATCGCGCGCGCCAGATCCGCGGCGAAGACGAAGCTGCCCTTGAGGACCGGGACGAGCACCAGCTCCTTGCCGCGGAAGTCCTCGGTGATGCGGGCGCCGAGCTCGCGCACCTTGTCGGCGATGGTCTCGGCGTCGATGAGGGTCTGAAGGTCGTCCATGTCGCGGCGTGTCTATCACCCGAAGGCGGAGCGGACCAGGGCCCGCGCGGCGTCGATCGAGCCCGCGAAGGTCGGCCCGAGCCGCGGGAGCAGCGCGCCGAGCGAGAGCAGCGCCACCGCCACCCCGAGCGCGGCGCGCAGCGACATGCCCTCCATCCAGAGGCGCAGGCTGGGCGCGGCGCGGCCCCAGAGCCCGAGGACCAGCTCCAGCACCAGGAACGCGAGCAGCGCGGGCGCCGCGAACGCGACCGTCAGCTCGAGCGCCACGGTGACCAGCCGGCCCGCGCCCATCGCGAACGCGGCGAGGCTCGCCCCGTCCGCGCCCGCCCCGACCGGGGCGTCGATCAGCCCGTCCGCGAACGCCGCGAGCGCCAGCCGATGGCCGCCGAGCGCGATGAAGAGCACCACCGACGCCGCGAGGTGCAGCGCGCCGAGCGGGCTCGAGTCGCCGAGCGGAGAGACCACCGTCGCGTCGGGCGGGCTGCCGCGCCAGCGATCGACCAGCTGCCCGGTCCAGCCGAGCGCGTAGAGGGGCACGCTGGCGGCGATGGCGAACGCGGCCCCGACCAGCACCTCCCGCACGCCGAGCACGAAGAGCGGCAGCCAGGAGACGGGCACCTCTGGCGCGCTCGAGAGCGCGAGCGGCGTCAGCGCGGCCGCGAGCACGACCGCGACGGACACGCGCACGAGCGCCGCCGTGCCCTGCCAGCCCAGCCACGGCGCGAGCCAGGCCAGGGGCACGGTGCGGGCGAGCACGAGCAGGAAGACGGGCGCGAGGCGATCGGGCTCCACGTCCACGCCGAGGGCCTCGAGGAGCGTCCCCTCGATCGCGGGCATCAGCCGACGAGCCCGGGGATGGACCGCCAGAGCTGCTCGGTGAACCCGACGAGCTGCGTCGCCATCCACCCGCCGACGAGCGCGAGCGTGAGCGAGACGAGGGCGACCTTCGGCACGAACGTCAGGCTCTGCTCCTGCACCTGCGTGGCCGCGGAGAGCACCGCCACCGTCAGCCCCGTGACCATCGCGACGACGAGCGCCGGGGCGCTCACCCAGAGCACGAGGTAGAGGCTCTCCGCGATCAGCCGGGACAGATCGGCGGCGTTCATCGCGAGAGCCCGTCGGCGAGGTAGCGTTCGTCGTCGCGCACGTCGATCGCGAGTGTCGTGCAATCGGGCGCCCGGGCCAAGCGCGCTATGCTGCCCAGGTGACCGCTCACACGCGCGTCCTCGTGACGGGGTTCGGCCCCTTCCTCCACCACGACGCCAACCCGTCCGAGCACCTCGCGCGCGCCCTCGACGGGCGACGACGGCGCGGCGTCCGGTTCGAGGCCGCGATCCTGCCCGTCCGCTACGAGGAGGCGGCCCGGCGCGCGCAGCAGAGCGGGCGCGGGCGCGCGGCGGTGCTGGCCCTGGGCCTGGCCGGCAAGGCGACACGGGTCCGGGTCGAGCGCCGCGGCCGCAACCTCTGCACGTCTCACCAGCCCGATGACCGCGGGGACGTCCGCCTCGGCCGCGCGCTGATCGGCGGCGCGCCGGCGGCGCTGCTCGGAATCGATCCCGGCCCGATGCACGAGGCGCTGCACGCGCGCGGGATCACGAGCGAGGGCTCGTCCGACGCGGGCGGCTACGTCTGCAACGACCTCTACTACCGCCTGCTGCACGCGGGCGTGCCGACGCTCTTCGTGCACGTGCCGCCGGACATTCGCGTCCGCGCCGCGGCCGAGGCGCTGGCGGAGGGCTTCACTCGCGCCCTTGGAAGACGAACGGGATGCTGGTCTGGGTCTGGCCCCCGCTGGACGGGAAGCGCCAGCGCCTGACGCTCCGCTCGATGCACTCGTGCAGGTTGCCGAACGCCTGCCCACGAGCCCGAGCCTGCGTGACCGTGCCCGACCCGCCCACCGTGACGTCCACGTCGACGCGCACCGCGGGGGCGCGCCCGCTCTGCCTCGCCGCGGTCTCGTAGCAGCGCGTGACGCCGGCGCGCTCGCGGTTGACGACGGAGCGGATCTGGTCGGCGTTGAGGGTGCTCGTGCTGCGCTCGCGGCGCTCGTCGAGCACGCCGCGGGTGGGCGTGCCGATCGGCGCGGGCCCGGCGCTGTCGTCCGCGAACCGATCGAAGCGCGGATCGGGCCGCTTGGTCGCGGCGGCGCCGCCGCCCGTGCCTCCGGTGCCTGCGCTCGAGGGCGTGGCGCTCGATGTGCCGCGGCTGGTCCCGCCTCCGCGCTGGGTCGTGCCGCCGCGCTGGGTCGACGGCGCCTCGGTGGCTGCCTCTTCGACGCCCTCTTCTTCGCCCCCTTCGTCGGGCGCGCCTTCGGGCGTCTCCTCTGCCTCGTCGGGCGGCGTCTCGGGGACCTCGGTGTCGAGGGTGGGCTCGGCCGGGCCCTGGGGCTCGGTCGGCGCGGTCGGCTCGTTCACCGCGACCGCGGGCTGCGCCGGCTGACGGAGCAGCTGGCTGCCGACCATCACCGCGAGCGCGACGCCGAAGGCCATCGCGCCCGCGATCGCGATCCAAGCGCCGATGGGGATCGCGCGGCGGCGACGCTCGACGGGCACCGCGGCGGCGGTCGGCGACTCGGCCGGGGGCGCGTGGAACGCGCCGGGCGTCGGACCGAGCCCGGGCGCCGGGGCGGCTCCGGGGGAAGACCCCGCCGCGCCCATGCCGGCCTGCGACGCGAAGGGATCGAAGACGTCGGAGTCACCACCGAAGGCGACGCCCGCCGGCTTGCGGCGCGCCTCCTCCTCCTGCTGCTGAGCCTGCTGAGCGGCCTGCTGCTGCGCGGCGTCGGCTGCGGCCGCCTCCGCCGCGGCCCGCTCGCGCGCCTGGCGCTCGGCCTCCTCCTGCTCGCGCGCCTCCCGCTCCATCGCCTCGAAGTCGACGGCGGCGCCCACGCGCGTCGGCTCGTCGTCGAAGTCGTTCTGCGGCAGGTCGTCGAGGGCGGGCGCCGCGGCCGCGCCGAGGCGACCTCCGATCGGCACCACGTTCCCGCGCGCGGCGGCGCGGTTCGACTCGGATCCGCCGAGGGGTCGCGTGGGCTGACTGCGCGCGCTGCTCGGCGGGCGCGCGGGACGCGCCGGGCCGCGGTTGCCCAGCCCTCGCCCGGGCGTGGGGAACGCCGGCTTCGGCGGCGCGGGGCGCGCCTTCGTGAGCAGCGCGGCCAGCTCCGGGATGTTCTTCAGCTCGCGCCAGTCGTCGAATCCCTCACGCCAGCTGAGCGACGAGCCGAGGATGGCCCCGGCCGCGATCTTGTTCGCGATCTCGCCCCGCTTCATCGGGCCGACGGGCACGTCGTTGATCGCCACGTACCACTGGTCGAGCGCGGTGGGCTTCTGGGCCGCGGGCGCCTGGCCCGCGTTCTTGCGGAAGTCCGCCCCGAGGGCCGAGCGAGAGCTGCGCGACGGCGCGGGGCCGACCCCCGAGCCGCCGACACTCGAGCCGCGACGGCGGCCGCCGGGCGACGACGCGGACGGACGGCTGCTGCGGCTGGCCGCCTCCTTGCTGGCGCTCTTGTCCCCACGGATGACGATCGGATGGTTGCAGCGACGGCAATCCATCTTGAGCGTTCGGCCGGCGATCTTCTCGTCGGAGATCTGGTACTTGGCCTTGCAGTTGGGGCAGAGGAACTTCATGCGCGTGTCGTCGTCGCTTCTTCTTAGAGCAGACTCATCAGGTGGTCTTTGATCCCGAGTCGCGTTTCTTCGTCCGGCGCGTTCCCCATGGCGCGTTCCCACATCTCGATGGCCTTGTGTTTGAAGCCGGCGCGTTGATAGAGGACGGCGAGGTTCTTGAGCGCGGAGAAGTTTCGCGGGGACAGGTCGACGCTGGTCTCGAGAGACTCGATGCCTTCGAAGAGCTGGTCACGTCGGCCGTAGAGCAATCCGAGGTGGTAGTGTAACCGGAACGCGAGCGGATCGAGACCCACCCCGCGCTGAAGGTGCTCGATCGCGTCGTCCAGGTGTCCGTTGCGATACGCCTCGATCCCCTTCCCGAGGCAATCGGAGGCTTCGTCGGTGAGCTGCTCCGCGGGCTCGTCCTCTTTGCCCTCGAGGACCCGCTCCACCGCCTGGACGACCTCGCTGATCTTGAACGGCTTCTCGAGGAAGTCGGCCACCCCGTACGACTGCTTCAGGTCCTCGGCGAAGCGCCAGCCACGGTAGACCGCGCTGACCATGATGATCGGGATGTGGCCGTACTTCTTGCTGCCCTTGATCCGGCGGCAGATGTCGAAGCCGTGGATCTCCGGGAGCATCGCGTCGAGGAGGATCGCGTTCGGCTCGTGCTCGCGCACCATCGCGAGCGCCTCCGAACCCTTGGCCGCCTCGAGCACCGTCATGTCCCGCTCCGTCAGCACCCGGCGCAGCATGCGGCGGATGTCGTCCTCGTCGTCGACGATCAGTACGACGCGTTCGCCCGCGACCTGAGGGCCCTCCCCTTTCTCGGGCGCCGTCGGCAGCGGCGCGACGCGAGAGGCGAAGGCGGGATCGAGGGTCGGGAGCCGACGCGGGGCCTTGCGGTCGACCGGGATGGGAGGCGGATCTAGCAGCCCGCTGTCCTCCTTCGTCACCACCGCCACCTCGGGGGTGCTCGGCGGGCGGAAGCGGGGCGCGGAGGGCCGGTGTTTCGGGTGTCGGGGCGGCGGGGGCGGCTCAGGGCGGCTCAGGCCGAGCTCCGCGAGGTAGTCCTCGGGGGCGTGCGGCCCGACGTAGAACTCCTCACCCTGCTCGAGCGCCGCGTACGCGATCTCGATGATGTGCTCGAGGGGCCGCGCCACGGCCACGTAGGGGAAGACCTTCCGGCCGGTGACGAACTCGATCTCGTCCGTGACCCGGCGGTCCGAAGGATCGGCCATGGCCAGGAAGAGGTGCTCGTCCTTCACCGAGAAGGGCAGGATCAGGTACTGCCGCGCGATGTCGTGCGGGATGAGCCTCAGGTTCTCGAGCGGCACCACCGTCTGCGCGAGATCGATCCCCGGCAGCCCGTGCTGCTCGCTCAAGGCGCGCAACATGTCGACCTCGTCCACTTTGCCGGTCTCCACCGCCGCGGAGCCCAGGCGCGCGCCAGGGTGCTCGCGCTGGTGCTCGAGCAGCTCGTCGAGCTCCGAGTTGGTCACGAGCTTCTGCCGAAGCAGAATCTTCCCGAGCTGCTTTTTGTCGCCGGAGCCGGACATCGAGGCCGAGTCGCACTGATCCGCTCGGGTGGCCCGACCTTCGGGTCCCGCGCGCATGCTCGACTCGTCGGGCATGGTAGCCGAGGGGCGGCTCGCTGTTCAACGACAGTCCGCCGACAGTTCGTCGGTGGCCGGACGATCGCGGCGCGGGAGCCTCAAATGCCCGAGACGATACGGAATTGGTCGTCTTCGCGGACGAGCTCGATCCGGTTGTCCCGCAGGCGGGTCTCCCAGCGATCGCCCTCGGGGGTCGCGATCTTGAACGACGCCGTGTAGGTGTAGTCGACCATGATGCGGCTGGGCCGGTACTCGATGTTCCGGTACCGCATCTCGTAGCGGACATCGAGGAGCTGATCGAAGCGCCCCAGCTGCTCCCGGAGGCGGTCGTAGTCGCGGTCGTCGTCGGGCGAGATGGTGCCGTTGTCGTCCAGGAACTGCTCCGAGACGAGGGCGAGGATGCCGCCCACGTCGCGGCGCTCGACCGCGTGGCGGTACTCCTCGACGAAGTCGATGACGGCGCGGTTCTCCGCGTTGTCCGGCACGTCCGTGTTCGGGATGTTCTCGGGCCCGCAGCCGCCCGCGAGGAGGCCGAGGAGCGCGAGGGCGAGGCAGGGGATGATAAAGCGGTGCGTCATCGAAGCTCGAAACCGAACGGGGAGCGGCGGCCAGGGTATTCCGCGCCGCGGAGCCGGGGCGCATTTTTGACGCGCTCCCCTCTCGGGGGCAAGTCGACCGTGCTAAGAACCGCGCGCCATGACCAAGCACGTCGCGATCGTCGGGAGTGGCCCGGCGGGGTTCTACGCCGCCGAGGCCATCTGCAAGAAGGAGCCGGAGGTTCGGGTCGACATCCTCGACCGTCTCCCCACTCCCTACGGGCTCGTTCGGAGCGGCGTCGCCCCCGACCATCAGGGCACGAAGAACGTCTGGCGCGTCTTCCACCGCACCGCGCAGCGCGAGCAGGTGCAGTACGTGGGCAACGTCGAGGTGGGCCGCGACGTCGGCGTGCCGGAGCTGCTGGAGCTCTACGACGCGGTCGTGCTCGCGGTGGGCGTGACCGACGACCGCAAGCTCGGCATCGAGGGCGAGGACCTGCCCGGGGTCTACGGCTCGCGCGCGCTGACCGCCTGGTACAACGGCCACCCCGACTTCGCCGACCTGGACCCCGACCTGCGTGGTCCCGGCATCGCGGTGATCGGCAACGGCAACGTCGCGGTCGACGTGGTGCGCGTGCTCGGCCGCACCCGGCCGGAGATGGTCAAGACCGACCTGCCCGACTACGCGATGAAGAAGATCGAGGCGTCGGACTACACCGACATCTACATGCTCGGGCGGCGCGGCCCGCTGCAGGCCAGCTTCACCACCGCGGAGCTGCGTGAGCTGGGCGACATGAGCCAGACCGTGGCCGTGGTGCAGAAGGAGCAGCTCCCGGGCGAGTTCACGGTCGACGATCCGAAGCAGCAGCGGCTCTTCGAGAAGATCGTCGACACGCTCCGCGGCTACTCGGAGAACGACCCGACCAGCAAGCCCAAGCGGCTGCACATGCGCTGGTTCGCCTCGCCGGTGCGCGTGCTCGGCGAAGACCGGGTCACCGGGCTCGAGGTGGCGGTGACGAAGATCGACGAGGACGGCCGCGCGGTGAAGACCGGCGAGACCTACGTGATCGAGGTGGGCACGGTCGTGACGGCCATCGGCTACGTCGCGACGCCGCTCGAGGGCGTGCCGGTCGCGAAGTGGGGCACCTGCTTCAAGAACGAGGACGGCAAGATCGCCGACCGCCTCTACGCGGTGGGTTGGGCCAAGCGCGGCCCGAGCGGCGTCATCGCCACCAACCGCAAGGACAGCGGCGAGGTCGCGCACGTGATGCTCGACCAGCTCGAGGACGGCGGGCGCGCCGGGCACGAGGGCCTGCTGAAGCTCCTCGCGCAGCGCGACGTCGCCGCCACGAGCTACGACGATTGGGTCCGCATCGACGCGCGAGAGACGGCCGACCTCCCCGAGGGCACGCCGCGCCGGAAGATCACGTCGATGCCGGATCTGCTGAGCGCGACGAAGTCCTGAAGAGCCGTCGCTCCCACGGCAGGAAGGTCACCAGGAAGAGCGCCATCGAGGCGCCGAACGTGCTGACCATCGTCGTCGTGTCGAGCACGACGTGCAGGGCGAGGCCCAGCGCCACGCCGAGGAGCCGCGTCTTTCGCCACGCCAGCAGCGGCACCAGCGCGAGCTCCCAGAGCGCGATCGCGGTCGCCATGCCCGCGTGGCCGACGAGCCCGAGGCCCGCGTCCCAGAAGACCCCCTCGAACGGGAAGCGCTCCGCGATCAGCCGGAGAGAGGTGCCATCGAGCCAGCGCGGGTCGAGCTTGGCGAGGCCGGCCGCGCCGTAGATCACCAGGGCCTGGAGGCGCCAGAGCGTCAGCGGCCAGCGCGGCGCCGAGGGATCGCCGCGCCGGATCACGGCGAGCCTCGCGTCGCACGGCGTCAGCGCGACGAGCGCGCAGCTGAGCCAGAGCAGGTGCAGGTGGTGGAAATACCGCGCCGCGTCGAGCGCCATGAGCCCGTAGCCCGCGATCGCGAGGAGCAGCGCCGCGGGGCGCGCGCGGATCCCGAGCAGCACCAGCCCCGCGAGCGGCAGCCGCGCCCACGCGAGGGCGGCGGCGACGAGCCCGTGCGGCGACGGAAGCCCCGGGACGAGCGGCATCTCGAGCCAGGGCGTCTCCGCGGGATCGGCGCCCGGGGCGTGGTCGAGGCCCGAGACCCAGGCGTGGTGATCGAGCTGCAGAAACGGGGCGGTCCAATCCGAGACGCGCAGCAAGACGAGGGTCGCGACGCCGACGCGCAAGATGGCGTAGACGAGCGGGTCCACCTCGCCCGCCCAGAGCGCGTCCCAGCGCGCCCGCACGCTCACTCGCACGCGCGCTCCAGGCTCCGATCGTCGAGCGGCGCGCCCGCGCCGTCCTGGAACTCGATCCGCACGTGCACGCGCGCGCGGCGCGGGTCCTGTCGGCACGCCAGCTCGGCCAGCGCCTCGAGCCGGCCCGCGACGAGGCGCGCCTGGGTCTCTCCGAGCCGGAAGGCGTCGCTCCCCCCGAGCACCCGGCGGGCGTCGCGCGTCGCGTGCGGGAGCAGCGCGCGGACGGGCAGCTGATAGGCCGTTCCATCGCGCCGCTCCTCGAAGAGCGTGAGCCGATAGCGGACCGGCTCGGTGAACATGCGGAAGCCCCCGACGGGGGTGACCTCCAGCGCCGCGAGCGCGGGCAGGAGGAGCATGGCCAGCACGGCCGCGAGCAGCGCCGCGTCGGGCGGGCGGCGCCGCTCGGGCGTCATCAGATCAGGATCGGGCAGAACCCCGGCATCACGAGCACGACCACCTCGGTCGCGATCGCGTCGCCGCCCACCGTGGCGCGGAGCGTGACCACCGACGTCGGCGGCGAGGGGTTCTCGATGCCGCGCGCGGAGCCGACCGAGAAGGTGAGCACCGAGCCCGGCCGCACGTTGGTGAACGTGGTGTCCGACGCGTCGCCGGCCGGCATCCCGTCGGGGTGCGAGGCGGAGACCGCGGCGACCACCGTGAACTGCCCCTCGAAGGGCAGGTAGCCGTCGGTGTTCGCCAGCTCGAGCGCCACGGTCGCGTCGAGGGAGACCGTCGCGTCGTCCGGGATGGTCACGGTGACGCTCGCCGTGCCGCCGTGGCACTCGACCTCGTGGACCGCGAGCGCGCCGTCGGCGCAGCCGCCGAAGCCGACCTCGTCGAGATCCGAGCAGCCGTCTCCGTCGGAGTCGGCCAGGCACGCGTCGGTCCCGGCCTCGCGCTCGTTCGCGTCGGGCAGGCCGTCGTCGTCGCTGTCGAGGTCGAGGTAGTCGTCGAACATGTCCGTGTCGCAGTTACGCGGACGAGTGCAACCCGGGTTGTCGTGACCGCGCTCGTCGGTGTCGGAGTTCCCGTCCCCGTCCGAGTCGGTGTCGATGATGTTCTCCAGGCCGTCCCCGTCGAAGTCGCCGTCGCCCTCGTAGAGGTCGATGATGCCGTCTCCGTCGGTGTCCCGGTTCATGCGCTCACACAGCGGGCGTGGGCCCTGGTCCGCCATGACGCCGGCGTCGTCGTTGCGATCGTGGCTGCAGAAGCAGCCCGAGATGAAGAACGCACAGAGCGAAGCGAAGACGAGCACCAGGTGACGCATGGCAGAAGAATGCCACCCCCGAGGATCCTGGCAATGGCCGAGGGCGACGTGACGGCTCGATGCATCGATAGAAAGTGCCGCCGACGGCGTTTCGGGGCAGGCTCGTCTCGATGGAGCCCGAGCGTGACGAGGAGCCGGAGGGCGGCGGGACGCGGTTCGCGCTCGTCGTGGCCTGCGTCGCGATCACGATCGTCAACACCGTCGTTCCGTTCGGGGACGTCATCCTCTACCCGTTCACCCTCTTCGGGACCTGGGTCCACGAGATGGGCCACGGCCTGACGGCGCTCGCGCTCGGCGGGCAGCTCGACGCGCTCGAGATCTTCTGGAACGCGTCCGGGCTCGCCCACTGCCGGGGCTACGAAGACGGCTGGCCGCGCGCGCTGGTCTCGATGGGCGGGCTGCTCGCCCCTCCCCTGCTCGGCGCGTTCATCCTCGCCTTCGCGCGTGGCCCGCGCCGCGCGACGATGGTGCTCTGGGGCCTCTCTGCGGTCATGCTGCTCAGCGTCGCGCTCTGGGTGCGGAGCGCGGCGGGCTTCGTCGCGGTGCCCGGCGTCGCGTTCCTGATCGGGCTGCTCGCGAAGGAGGGCAGCCCCACCCTCAAGCACGTCGGCGCGCAGGGCCTGGGCGTGCTCCTGGCGCTCGATACGATCTTCGGCGTCGACTACCTCTTCACCTCGACCGCCTTCATCGACGGGGAGGAGCGCGCGTCGGACGTGGCCAACATCGCGTCGAGCGTGGCCGGCCACTGGCTGCTCTGGGGCGTCGTGCTCGCGGTGATCTCCTTCGCGCTGCTGGCGCTCGGGCTGAAGCTCGCGTGGATGTCGCCGATGCGGCTCGGCCGGCCTTCGATGCGAGAAACGAGCGAGCCCTTTCCGAGCGACGACTCCTCGGCGTAGCCTCGCCGCGTGGAGCAAGCGCTCGTCGAAGAGGCCGTGGAGCGGGGCGAGCTGAGGCGCGACGCGCTGGAGCTCCTCTCGCTGCTCGACGATCCAGCCGCGCGCCGCGCGCTCGGGGCGATGCCGCTCGAGCTGACCGAGGCGCCCGGCCAGGCGTGGCTGCCGGAGCGCGACCTCCCGTCCGAAGCCTGGCGCTCGATGGCCGACTGGCTCGATCGCCTGGACGCCGCGCCGATCCGCGCGGCGGCGCGCGCGGTGGTGCTGCAGATCGCCGAGCGACTCGACCCCGAGGACGAGCCGCCGGCCGTGGTGCACGAGGGCCTGCACACCGGGCCGAACGGCGCGCTGGTCATCTCCGCGGCGGACGCGAAGGCCTGGTTCCCGCTGAGCGCGCTCGTCCGGCGCGCGGCCGCCGCGAGCGGGTTCGAATGGCCCGGAGCGCTGAGGGAGCGAAGCAAGGCGCGCCTGTGCGCCGAGCTGGCCGGGCTCGACTGGCGCGCCGTGTGGGCCGCGCGATGGCTCGCGGAGCTGGGCGAGGAGCGCGGGGACGATCGCGTCGCGGGCGCGGCGGCCTGCGTCGGGGCCTACGCCGAGGGCGTGCTCGGTCGGGCCGAGACGCGCCGCGTCTTCCGCGAGGCGCTGCTCGCGCACATCAGCCGATCTCCGGCCGCATCCCGATGAGCGTGAACAGCTCCATGCGCGCCGCGGCGTCCCGCAGGAAGACGCCGTGGAGCTTCGAGGTCGTGGTCCAGCTCCCCGGCTTGCGCACGCCGCGGTAGCACATGCAGAAGTGCTGGCACTGGATGATGACGGCCACGCCCTGGGGCTGGAGCACCTCGTTGATGGTGTCGGCGACCTGCGCGGTGAGCTTCTCTTGCACCTGCAGACGCTTCGCGTAGACGTCGACGACCCGCGCGAGCTTGCTCAGGCCGACCACCCGGCCGCCCGGGATGTAGGCGACGTGCGCCTTGCCGACGAAGGGCACCATGTGGTGCTCGCAGTGCGAGTGGAGCTGGATGTCGCTGACGAGGACCAGCTCGTCGTAGCCGTTGACCTCGCCGAAGGTGCGCTCGAGGTGAGCGCGCGGATCCTCCGCGTAGCCGGAGAAGTGCTCGGCCATCGCGCGCACGACGCGGGCCGGCGTCTCCTCGAGGCCTTCGCGCGCGGGGTCCTCGCCGATGAACTTCAGGAGACCACGGACATGGGTCTCCGCGTCGGCGATCTCCTCCGAGCTGCGCACCCAGGTCTCGTCGGGGCTGCTGTCGTCGCTGATGCTCATGGCGGGGGGTGTACTACCAAGCCCTCCACGTGACCAACCACACGAGGAGGTTGGCCGCTCCGCGCTCGGTGACGCTAGCTTCCGGCCCAGCATGGAGATTCTCCTCATCGTCGGCTCGGAGATGGGCAACGCCGAGATGGTCGGCGACCTGGTCAAGGACGAGCTCGAGTCCCTGGGCCACACGGTCGAGATGATCGCCGACGGCTCGCTCGAAGAGCTCGGCCTGGAGAACCGCTCCACGCTCCTGATCGTCAGCTCGACCACCGGGCTGGGCGACATCCCGCAGAACATCGAGCCGATCTGGGAGGCGCTGAACGAAGAGCGCCCGGATCTCTCGCACCTGAAATACGGCCTCGTCGGCATGGGCGACCGCAACTACAAGGACACCTTCTGCGGCGGCCCGCGCAAGTGGGACGCGCTGCTCAGCGAGCTGGGCGCCGCCCCCGCGGGCGAGAAGCTCTACCTCGACGCGACCGACAACCCGTGCCCCGACGAGGACGCCATCGCGTGGCTCCCGAGCTGGCTCGAGGCGCTCTCGTCCTCTACCTGAGGAAGAACACGATCAGGTCGTAGATCGTGTGCGTGTAGACCGCGACCGCGAAGCCGCGGAAGCGGTAGACGGCGGCCAGGTACACGCCCGCGAGCGCGCGGAAGAAGAACGAGTCGAGGCGGAACGGGTCCCCGAAGCTGCCCACGTAGTGGATGCCGCTGAAGATCACGGAGGAGACGAGCCCCGCGATCAGCGCCGCCTTCCACTCCTTCATCTTCAGGCCGCGGTGCAGGGCCCAGGTGCCGCCCGCGAAGAGGCCGACGCGGAAGACCAGCTCCTCGTGGAAGCCGGCGCCGGCCGCCATCACGAGCTTCTCGAGCGGGTTCATCGCGGGCGGTCCGGCCTGCCAGTCGAAGAGCTGGTGCGTCGCCCAGCCGACCGTGAAGCTCATCAGCAGCGCGAGCACGACGCTCTCCCCGAGCACGGGCAGCCACTCGGTCGGGCGGATCTTGCCTTTGCGCCGCAGCCACCACGCGGCGCCCGCGATCGCCGCCGCGTACCCGAGCGTGAGGCCCACGTAGCCGAGCAGGCTGTGCTCGAGCAGCTCGAACGTCAGCCCGCTGACCAGATCGACGCCGTTGCGCAGCTGAATGAGCAGGATGCCGAGGTGGTAGAGCAGGAAGATCGGGATGGTGAGCAGCAGGCTGGTCAGCGGGTCGTGCCGATGCTTCAGGAAGCCGACGAAGCCGCGCTTCTGCGGCGCGCGCTCCGGGCTCTTCTTCCTCGTGGGCGTGTCGGCCATGCTCTCCCTCTGTGGGACCCTCGGTTGGACACCTAGGTCCGCTCGTCGATTCCGCGCGCGCCTTTGCCTCTCGCGCGTGAGCGGATAGTCTCCCGCGCGATGAAGTACCGCGTCACCATCGAAGGCGTCGAGCGGGAGGTCGACGTGATCGTCACCCCCGGCGGAGGCGTGACCGTCTCCATGGACGGCTCCCCCGTCGAAGCGGACGTCGAGCGCGTCCCGGGCGGGCTGAGCCTGATGCTCGGCAACCGCGTCTACGACCTCGCGTTCGGCGGCAAGCCGCAGGCGATGGACGTGGCCGCGGGCGCGGCGCGCGGCGTGGCCGAGGTCGAGAGCGAGCGCATGCGCGCCCGGCGGAAGAAGAAGGGCGGGCTCGGCGCGGGCGGCAAGGAGATCCGCTCTCCCATGCCCGGCCGCGTCGTGAAGCTGCTCGTGGCCGTCGGCGACGAGGTCGCGGAGGGCGACGCCTGCGTCGTCGTCGAGGCGATGAAGATGGAGAACGAGCTCCGCGCCCCGACCGCCGGCACGGTGCAGGCGATCCACGCGGAGGAGGGCGCCAGCGTCGAAGGCCAGGCGCTCCTCGTCAGCTTCACTTGATGCCGTAGTCCTTGATCTTGTAGAGCAGCGCGCGATGCGAGATCTCGAGCAGCTTGCTCGCGGCGGTGCGGTTGCCGTCGGTCTTCTCGAGCGCCTTGAGGATCAGCGTCTCCTCCATGTAGCGCTGCGTCTTCTTGATGCTCAGCTCGCCCGTCGCGAGGATGGCCTGCACCGGATCGGGCTCGCGCAGCCGGTCGGGTAGGTCCGCCTCTCCGAGCGTGTCGCCGTCGGCGAGCACCATCGCGCGCTCGATGACGTTCTCGAGCTCCCGCACGTTGCCCGGCCAGTGGTAGGCGAGCATCAGCTTGCGCGCCTTCGCGTCCACGCCCCGGATCCGCGTCCCGAGCCGCGCGTTGTTCCGCTCGAGGAAGGCGTCGGTGAGCATCGGCAGGTCGCCCTTCCGCTCGCGCAGCGGGGGCACCTGGATGGGCAGCACGTTGAGCCGGTAGAAGAGGTCCTCGCGGAACCGCCCCTCGTCGACCTCTTCCTTCAGGTTGCGCACCGTGGCCGCGACCACGCGCACGTCGACCTCGCGGTCCTTCGTCTCGCCGAGCCGCCGGAAGGTCCCCTCCTGGAGCGCGCGCAGGAGCTTCACCTGCGTCGCGAGCGGCAGCTCCCCGATCTCGTCGAGGAAGAGCGTCCCTCCGTCCGCCTCCTCGAACAGCCCGGGCTTGTCGCTGCTCGCGTCGGTGAACGCGCCGCGCTTGTGCCCGAAGAGCTCGCTCTCGATGAGCTGCTCCGGGATGGCCCCGCAGTTGATGGGCACGAACGGTCGATCCTTGCGCGCCCCGCGCTCGTGCAGCGCCCGCGCGACCAGCTCCTTGCCCGTCCCGCTCTCGCCCTGGATGAGCACGGTCGTCGAGTACGCGGCGGCCTTCTCGACGACGCGAAACACCTTCTGCATCGGGTCGCTGCGCCCGATCATCCCGGCGAAGCTCGACTGCTCGCGCATCTGCGCCTTGAGCTCCCGGTTCTCGCGCTTGAGGCTCTCCCGCTCCTCGGCCTTGCGCAGCGCGAGCAGCACCTCGTCCTGCTTGAACGGCTTCGACACGTAGTCGTACGCGCCCGCCTTCATCGCCTCGAGCGCCAGGTCCACCGAGCCGAACGCGCTCATCACGATGACCGTCGCCTCGACGCCCTTCTCGGTGAGCTTCCGCGTCAGCTCGATCCCCGTCATCCCGCCCATGCGCACGTCCGCGAGCACGAAGTCCGGCGCCAGCTCCTCCACCTCGTCGAGCGCCATCTCCCCGCTGGAGGCCACGGCCACCTCGTAGCCGTGCTTCTTGAGCATCGTGCGCAACACGAGCCGAATGTTCTCTTCGTCGTCGACGACGAGCACGCGCGCCATCCGCGCATCCTACGCCACTCCCGCCGACCGCGTGGCGCGAACTCCAGACGCGCCCCTCGAGTGCCCCCAAAGCGCCAGCGAGGCGGCGGGCGACGAGCGAACCGACGCCGCCCCCGAGCGGCGAGCCAAGCGACGCCGCGATCGGCCGGCGAGCCAAGCGACGCCGCCCCCGAGCGGCGAGCGAACCGACGCCGCCCCCGAGCGGCGAGCGAAGCGACGCCGCGCCCCCAAGCGGAGGTCCCGCGGCAGCGGGCGCCCAGCTTTCGCGCAGCGAAAGCGCGAGGCGCGTGGCTCACGCGCGGAGCGCGGGACACGGGCGGCGCAGCCGCCCGACTTGGGTTGGGGGGGCCCCGTGGAGCCGGCGCAGCGATGTTTGCGAAGGGCGCGAAGCGCCCGAAGCGAACATCGTTGCGACGGCGCAACGGGGGGGAGGGGCTTGAAAGGCCCCGCCCAGAAAAAAACGCCGCGTGGCTCACGCGCGGAGCGCGGGACACGGGCGGCGCAGCCGCCCGACTTGGGTTGGGGGGGCCCCGTGGAGCCGTCGCAGCGATGTTTGCGAAGGGCGCGAAGCGCCCGCAGCGAACATCGTTGCGACGGCGCAACGGGGGGGAGGGGCTTGAAAAGCCCCGCCCAGAAAAAAACGCCGCGTGGCTCACGCGCGGAGCGCGGGACACGGGCGGCGCAGCCGCCCGACTTGGGTGGGGGGGCCCCGTGGAGCGGGTGCAGCGATGTTCGCGAAGGGCGAAGCCCGAAGCGAACATCGTTGTGCCCGCGCAGCGGGGGGGAGGGGCTTGAAAAGCCCCTCCCAACAACTAATGCCCCACGATCTTCCCAGGGGCCGCGGGCACGTCGACGAGCGTGACCGCGATGTCGCGCGTGTGGGCCGTCTCCTCGAACTCGTGGATGAGCTCGAGCACGTCGGGGTGGATGTACATCGAGGGGCGCGCGTCGATCTCGACCATGCTGTGGCCCGGCAGCTCGTGCAGGACCTTGTTCACGCTCGCCTTGTTGAGGAACGAGACGTTCTCGCTCAGCTCGATGCGGATGCAGTTCTTGCCCGTCTCTTCGTGCGACTCGCGGTGGTGGATGAAGTACGGCGTCTTCAGGTTCGCGCGCAGGATGAAGAAGACGGCGACCGCCATCCCGATGCCGACACCCTTGAGGAGGTCCGTGGCCAGGATCGCCGCCACGGTGATGGCGAAGGGCGCCCACTGCTCCATGGACTGCCGGAACATGCCGATCACGAGGGTCGGGTTGGCGAGCTTGTAGCCGACGTGGAGGAGCACGGCCGCGAGGGCCGCGAGCGGGATCATGTTGAGCACCATCGGGAGCAGGACCAGGCCTATCAGGAGCAACAAGCCGTGCGCGAAGGCGCTGACGCGGCTGCGGGCGCCCGAGTGGATGTTCGCCGAGCCGCGCACGATGACCGCCGTCATCGGGAGACCACCGATCGAGCCGGCGATCATGTTGCCGATACCCTGCGCGGCCAGCTCGCGATTGGTCGGCGTGTTGCGCTTGTAGGGGTCGAGCTTGTCGATGGCCTCGATGCAGAGCAGCGTCTCGATGCTCGCGACCGCGGCGATGGTGAAGGCCGACGACCAGACGTCGACGTCGCCGATGCGGCCGAAGTCGGGGAAGGACATCTCCGCGAAGAGGCCCGAGAGCCCACCCGTGGGCAGCGACACGAGGTGCTCGCCCGAGAGGAAGAGGTCGCCCGCGAAGGCCTGGTAGGCGACGTTGATGCCGATGCCGAGGCCCACGGCCACGAGCGGGCCGGGCAGCCACTTGAGCTTCTTGAGGGCGGGGATCTGCGCCCAGGCGATCAGCATCACGAGGCCGATGCCCGCGATGATCGTCGCCCCGACGTGCATGTGGGTGAAGGAGAACGTCAGCGCCTCGAGCGGGCCCATCTGGCCGTCGCGCAGGAGCGTGAGGTCTCCCTCGAAGCTCGCCGAGTCGAGCCCGACCGCGTGCGGCAGCTGCTTCATGATCAGGATGATCCCGATCGCAGCGAGCATCCCCTTGATGACGCTCGAGGGGAAGTAGTACGCAAAGATACCTGCGCGCAGGATGCCGAAGCCGAACTGCAGCGCCCCGGCGAGCACCACGGCGAGCAGGAAGCCCTGATAGCCGAGGGTGTCGATGGCCACGAGCACGATGGTGGTCAGACCCGCCGCGGGGCCGCTCACCGCGAGGTGGCTGCCGCTCGCCCAGGCCACGACCACGCCGCCCACGATGCCCGTGATCAAACCAGCGAGCGGAGGGGCGCCCGACGCCACGGCGATGCCCAGGCAGAGCGGCAGCGCCACGAGGAAGACCACCACCGAGGCCGGTAGGTCGTGCTTCAGGTTCGCGAGGTAGCCGGCGTTCTGAGGCCCGAGGTCTCGCAGCGCCTCGGGCGGCTCAGAGTTGCGCGTCTCCGACTGATTCTGTTTCGCCTTGTCCACGGTCGACAGCCCGTTCTCTCCTGAGTTGCCCAGCGCCTCGGCGGGAGCGGGGGGGTACGCGAAAGCGACCTGTTCTATGCGATGGCAGCGGCGAATTCGCAACCCCGCGTTTTCATTGCCGGCGCTGGTATGCTCCGCGGGCCCATGTCGGCCCCGACCCGCACCCTGTTGATCGTCATGGCCCTGTGGGCCTGGGCGACGCCCCTCGCGGCCCAGCCGCGCAACCTCGACATCGAGCGTTTTCGACCCGCGCCCGACCGAGACGGCTTCCTCGGCGTCCCCGGCACGCGCACCCCGGGGCCGTGGGCATGGAACGCCGCGCTGTGGCTGGGATACGCCTCCGAGCCGTTGAGCTTCCGCCGCGTCGACGACGACGCGCGCCTGCCGGTGATCCGTCACCGGGTCGGCGCGGACTTCATCGCCCAGCTCGGGCTCTTCGATCGCGTCGCCCTCAGCGTGGACGCCCCGATGGTGCTCTGGCAGGACGGCGACGCCGAGGTCGACGGCGGCCCCTCGATCCAGGCCGTGGCGATACGCGACCCCTACCTCGCGGCGCGCGTGCGCGTCCTCGGCGCGGCGAACGACGCCCCCGACGAGCACGCGCCCAACGAAGGCGCGGGCCTCGCCGTCCAGCTCGGCGCGACCCTGCCCTTCGGCCTCGAGCGGTCCTACGCGGGCGAAGGCGCGCCGCAGCTCGAGGCGATCGTGCTCGGCGACTTCCACTTCCTCGACTTCGGGGTCGGCGGGATGCTCGGCTACCGACACCGCTTCGCCGAGCCGGAGCTGCTCGGCGTGCGCTTCGCGAACGAGCTCTTCCTCGGCCTCGCCGTCCAGACGCCCACGATCCTGGTCCAGAACCTCAGCGCGATCGTCGAGGTTCGCGTCACGACCGCGGTCGACGACGAGATCTTCCTCGACGCCTCGACGTCGATGGAGGGCGACGCGGGCCTGCGCTGGGCCGAGGGCGACTTCGCCTTCACCTGGGCGGTGGGCATGGGATGGACGGGCGGGGTCGGCACGCCCGGCTTCCGCGGGATCTTCGGGGTGGAGTTCGCGCCGCGCACCCACGACCTGGACGGCGACGGCCTGGTCGACGACGAGGACGAGTGCCAGCGCCTCCCCGAGGACGTCGACGGCTTCCAGGACGACGACGGCTGCCCCGACCCCGACGATGACGGCGATCTGATCCCCGATCAGGACGACCGCTGCCCACGGGAGGCGGCCGACTTCGACCGCGACGAGGACGAAGACGGCTGCACCGACCCGGTCCGCGACCAGGACGGAGACGGTGTCAGCGACGACGAGGACGCCTGCCCGACGCGGGCCGAAGACGCCGACGGCTTCCAGGATGAAGACGGCTGCCCGGATCTCGACGACGACGAAGACGGTGTGCCGGATCCCGACGACGCCTGCCGCCTCGAGGCGGAGGATCGCGACGGCTTCGAGGACGAGGACGGCTGCCCCGACCCGGACGACGACGGGGACGGCGTGGGGGACGCGGACGACGCCTGCCCGCGTGAGGCCGAAGACCGGGACGGCCACGACGACGCGGACGGCTGCCCCGACCCGGACGACGATCGGGACGGAGTGCTCGACGGGGACGATCTGTGCCCCGACCAGCGCGAGGACATCGACGGGCGCCGCGACGAGGACGGCTGTCCGGAGCCCGGGGGGCGCGCGCTCTTCCGGGAGGAGGGCGAGGGGACGCCGCCCTCGCTCCGCGGCCGCGTGCGCTTCGATCGGGAGGGCGCGCTCCTCGCGGCCTCGGCCGGCGCCGTCGATCAGCTCGCGAGGCACCTCGTCGCGCGGTGGGGCGCGCGCTGGCGCGTCTCGATCGGACGCGCGGCCGAGGCCTCGGTCGCCAGCCTCACCGCCGCGCTCACCGAGCGGGGCACCCCCGAGCACCGCGTCGAGGTGGTGCTCGACCCGGAGGCGGCGCCGGGGACGGTGCGGGTCACCCCGATCCCCGCGCCGGAGTGAGGCGCGTTCGCGGCTCCAGGATCGCAATCTCCCGAAATTGTTGCTCGAAGATGGGGCGATTTGACGTGAACACGGGGGGGCTGAGTACAGTCAGAGGTCACCGCATGTCGGATCGCCGAAGGCAGCTCGGGCTCAGGGCCTCCGCATCGTGCGCGTTCATCGCGCTCGCGTGCGCCTTGGTGCCGGTCGGGCTGGTGCCGGTCGGGCTGGGGGTCGCCCAGTCGGATCACTCGACGATGGTCCGCGTTCTGCGGCGGAGCCCCGACTTCCGCGCCCGGGTGCGCGCCGCCCTCGCCCTCGGGTCCACGAACGATCACGCCGTCACGCGACACCTCGTGCGGGCGCTGCGGGACGAGAACCCGGCCGTCCGCGCCGCCTCGGCCACCGCGCTCGGGCGGCTCGGCGATCCCGCGGCGCTCGACGCCCTGCGGCGGCTCGAGCGCGACGAGGAGCGGGTGGTGCGCGACGAGGCGCGGCAGGCGATACGCCGCATCGAGGTCGCGTCGCGCGGCTCCGCCCCCTCCGGCCCCAGCGCGCCCGCCCGGGTCAGCCCCCGCCGCGGCGGCGGCGACGCGTACCCGGCGATCTCGGTGATCCCACGCGCCCGCGACATCTACTGGCCGCGCATCCGCTACGTGGTCGTGCTCGGGGACATGCAGAACCGGTCCAACTTCCGGGACGACTCCCTCGCGCAGGTGCTCCAGCAGGAGGTCAGCCGCAACCTGCTGGTCCTCCGCGGCGTGGCCGTCTTCCAGGACGGGCAGCTCGACGCGAACGCCCAGCGGCAGATCGCGCGGCGGAGCCTGCCGAAGCTGCGGCTCGAGGGCTCGCTCAACCGGGTCGAGCGTCGCCGTCAGCGCCGGCAGCTCACCATCCGCTGCGAGGTGTCGCTGATGCTCATGGACGAGCCCGAGCGGAACCTGCGCGGGATGCTCCAGGGCGCGGCCGAGGGCAGCCAGCCCCAGCGCCGGGGCGCGCGGCAGCAGCAGGAGTCCACGCTGGCGCGACAGGCCCTGACCGGCGCGGTGCGGGGCGCGATGAGCGGCGCCGCGCAGGCGATCTCGAACGCCGGCCGCCGGTAGCCGATCCGACACGCTCCCCGTGCTACAGTGCCCCGCCGTGAGACGCCTTCTCTTCGTGATCTCGGTGCTTTCGATGCTCTGCGCCTGCACGCCGCAGGGGGATCCTCAGATCCCCGCGGAGGGCTTCACCGACGACTTCGAGCGCGAGGATCTGGGCGACGTCTGGCACAACACGGGCGGCCGCTACCGGATCCAGAACGGCTGGCTCAACATCCAGGGCGCGCGCAATCGGCCCCTCTGGCTCCGCCGCCGCCTCCCGCGCGACGTGCGCGTCGAGTTCGACGTCCGCTCCGAGAGCCCCCAGGGCGACATCAAGGTGGAGATCTTCGGCGACGGATCGAGCCGCGCGACCAGCGAGAGCTACACCGCGACGAGCTACGTGGTGGTCTTCGGCGGCTGGAACAACAGCCTGAACATCATCGCCCGGATGGACGAGCACGCCGACGATCGCGCGGTCGGCCCGCGCCGCCCCGTCGAGCCCGGTCGCACCTACCGGATGAAGATCGAGCGCATCGGGGACACCATCACGGCCTACGTCGACGGGGAGGAGCTGGTCAGCCTGACCGACCCAGATCCTCTCGAAGGCCGCGGCCACGACCACTTCGCCTTCAACGACTGGGAGGCGGACCTCTGGTTCGACAATCTCAGAATCACGCCTCTCTGAGGTTGCCTTGCTACACTGATCGAGGACCCGTCCGGCCCCGATGGAAGTCAAACAGTTCGACATCCTGCTGCACGACGCCGAGGTGAAGCTCAAGCGCCTCAAGGCGCTCTATGAGCAGTACTTCCAGGGCATCGAGCGCATCGAGCCGCTGATCGTGCGCAAGGACCTCGATCGGACGTTCAAGAACCTCCACAAGAACCGACCGCGCAACACCGCGGCGCGCTTCAAGCTCAACCAGCTGCAGGCGAGCTACAACACCTACCAGACCTACTGGGGTCGCATCGCTCGGCAGATCGAGGAGGGGACCTACGAGCGCGACGTGCGGCGGGCCAAGCGTCGACGCGGCCGCGGCGCCGCCGCCGCCGACCGCGAGGTCAAGGAGTTCGAGCTGGACCTCGAGGCGGATCTCGACCTCGACGCGAACGATCTCTTCGGAGAGGACGAGCTGGCGTCGGTGCTCAGCGCGCTCGACGAGCGCACGTCGGCGCCGCCTCCCGAGCCCAAACCGGCCGGCTTCAGCGCCTTCTCCCCGTTCTCGCGCGCGGAGTCGACGGGCACCAGCAAGGTCGCGCCCCTGCCGAAGCGCGACCCGCTGCCCGCCGACGACACGCAGCCCAACGCGGTCAACCCGTTCGCCGCCAAGCCCGTCACGGCCACCTTCGGCAAGCCCAAGCGCGACGTGGCTCCGTCCCCCCCGCCGTCCCGACCCGAGCCCCCCGCGCGCCCGAGGCCGCCGAGCCCGCCCGCCCGCGCCGCTCGCCCCGGGCCGCCACCGCCGCCGCCGCGCCGCCCTCCTCCGCCGCCCGGCGGGGAGAACATGAAGAAGCTCTACGCCGACTACATCTCGGCCCGGCGCCAGAACAGCGAGCGCACCGACAACATGAGCTACGACAAGCTCGAGAAGTCGGTGAAGAAGATGAAAGACCGGCTGCGGCAGAAGCACGGCGACCGGAAGATCGACTTCGAGGTCGTGCTGCAGAACGGGCGTGTGGGCCTGAAGCCCAAGATCAAGTAGCGCTCACAGCCAGAGCAGGCCGCGCCGCGCCGCCACCACCACCGCCTCCGTGCGGGTGGCCACCCCGAGCTTGCCGAGGATCTGGCCGACGAAGAACTTCGCGGTGTGCTCGCTGATCCCGAGCGCCTTCGCCACCCGCCGGTTGGAGTGCCCCGAGGCCACCAGCGTCAACACCTGTCGCTCACGCGCGGTGAGCTCCTCGCCCTCGTCCTCGAGCGCGCTCGGATCGGGCAGCGCGCCGCGCGCCATCTCTCCGTCGACGACCACGAGCCCGAGCCCCACCGCGAGGATGGCGGCGCACAGGCGCTCGGGCGCGCAGTCGCGCGGGAGCACGGCGGCCGCCCCCTGGGAGAGCAGCTCGGTCGGACGCGCCCCCGCCTCGACGAGCACGACCAGGGGCAGGTCCGTCGACAGCGACGGAAGCTTCTTGCCCGGCCGCAGATCCACCACCGCGACGTCGGCCACGTCGGCGGCGCCCGCGCGCAGCCCCTGCTCGACGAGCACCCGCTCGAGCCCCGCGCGCACGAGCGGATCGTGCGTCACCACGTGAGCCCGGAGAGGCGTCTCGCGGCGCGCGAACGGAGGGGGTCCCGACACCCCTTCAGCGTGCGGCGCCGCGGGCGCGCGTCAACCCACCCGAACGGGCAGGCGCGTTCCCCTCCGACCGGGCGATGTGCGCCGGTGCGCCGCGTCCGAGGATCCATGCATGACCGACCTCTCCGAGCTCAGCGAGTCCCTCTCCTCCGTCGCCGAGGCTGGCGCCGCCTCCGCGCTCCATCTCTCCGCGGGCTGCCGCCGCCGCGCGACCGCGACCGCGTTCGACGTGCGCCACGCGATCACCACCGCCCACGCCGTCGGCCACCGCGAGCGCGTGTGGCTGCGGGACGACGGCGGCGCGCGGTTCGAAGCGGAGGTGGCGGGGCGCGACCCGGGCACCGATCTCGCGCTCCTCGCGCTGCCCGAAGACGCAGCGCTCCGCGTCCCTCGCTTCCGCGAGCCCGACGACGCGGTGAAGCTCGGGGCGCTCGTGCTCGCCCTGGGCCGACCGGGCCGCGCGCTCCGCGCCTCGATGCGCATGCTCGGCGCCGTCGCGTCGGACGTCCCGACCCACGGCGGCGCCACCCTCCCCCGCTACCTCGAGACGGATCGCGCGATCCCGTCGGGCTTCGAGGGCGGGCCCGTGCTCGACCTCGAGGGGCGCGTGATCGGGCTGCAGTCCCGCGCCGCGGTGCGGGGCGCGGATCTCATCGTCGCGATCGAGACGCTGCGTGAGGTCGCCGCGGAGCTCGCCGCGCACGGCCGCGTGAGGAGCGGCTTCCTGGGCGTGAGCGTGCGACCGATCGGGTTGCCCGACGCGGCCCGGCGGCAGCTCTCCCGCCGCCGCGGCGCGCTCGTGATGGGGGTGGCCCCCGGCGGCCCAGCGGAGTCGGCGGGGCTGCACCTCGGGGACGTGATCCTCGGCCTCGACGGCGTCGAGGTCAGCGGCGGCCGCAGCCTCGCCCGCGCGCTGCGCGCCCGCTTCGGAGCGCCCGCGCCGCTCGAGATATGGCGGACCGGGGCGCCCGCGTCGCTGACGATCACCCCCGAGGAGCGGGCCTGAGCGCGGCGCCAGTCCGCCTTTACATCCGGGTCGGCCGGCGCCAGACCAGGGACATGTGGGATGAACGCTACGGGAAAGAGGGCTTCGCCTATGGCACCGCGCCGAACGACTTCCTGAGGGAGCACGCCGCGAAGCTCCCCGCAGGCCCGGTGCTGTGCTTGGCGGACGGCGAAGGCCGCAACGGCGTGTTCCTGGCCGAGCAGGGGTACGAGGTGACCTCGGTCGATCAGTCACGGGTGGGGCTCGCGAAGGCGGCGACGCTCGCGGCGGAGCGCGGCGTCACGATCCACACCGAGGTCGCCGATCTCGCGACCTGGGATCTGGGCCAGGCGCGGTGGTCGGGCGTGGTCTCGATCAGCGCGCACCTGCCGCCCGACGTCCGCGCCCGCGTGCACGCCGGCGTCGTCCGGGCGCTGCGCCCCGGAGGGGTGTTCCTGGTGGAGGCGTACGCGCCCTCCCAGCTCGGCTTCGGGACCGGCGGGCCGCCGGCCGCCGAGTGGCTCTTCGACGTCGAGCAGGTGAAGCGCGAGCTCGACGGGCTCACGTTCGAGCTGGCCCACGAGATCGAGCGAGACGTGGTCGAGGGCCGCTACCACACGGGGCGCGCGGCGGTGACCCAGATCATCGCTCGGAAGCCGTGAACCAGGGCGCGAGGCGCGAGACGCGCGACATGTAGTCGGCGTAGCCCGGCCGGCGCGCCTTCATGCGCGCGTCGATCATCGGAATGCTGATGAAGAAGAAGAGCAGCACGATCGCGAGCACGCCCGCGCCCGCCCACCACGCGCTCGGATCCGAGGCGAGGCCGAACAGGAACAGGCCGAGCCAGAAGGTGCACTCGCCGAAGTAGTTCGGGTGGCGCGTGTGCTTCCAGAGCCCACGCCTCAGCCACTCGCCCTTCGGCGGCCCGCTCCGGACGTACGCGCGCAGCTGCTCGTCGGCGATCGTCTCGTAGCCGATGCCGAGGGCCATCACGGCCGCGGCCACCGCGTCGAGCGCGCCGAGGGGCCGCGCGGGCCGGTGCAGGATCACCCAGAGGGGCACGCTCCCGGCGAAGGTCAAGAGCGTGGGCATGAAGTGCACGCCGATGAAGCTCACCGGCCAGTACAGCTTGCCATGCTTCTCTTGCAGATCCCGGTAGCGCCAGTCTTCGTGCGCGAGGCTGGAGAACCCACGCAGGAAGTTCCACGTCAGCCGCAGCCCCCAGACGATCACGAGCCCACCCGCGATCCACCCGCGCGTGGAGGGCTCGCCGGTGGTCAGCCAGTAGGCGAAGAGCGCGGGCGGCGCGACGCTCCAGTACGGGTCGTACATGGACGAGTTCGAGAGCGCGACGCTGAAGCCGAAGACGACGAAGGTCGCCACCACGTCGGCGGCGAGCGCGCCCCAGAGCGGCTCGAGCGGCAGGAGCCGGAGCGTGAGCGCGGCGGCGCCGAGCGCGACCAGGTAGCAGACGAGCTGGGCGAGGTAGCCTTTGATGCGCGGGCTCACGGGATGGCGTTTCTACACCACCGACTCCTCCTCGACCAAGGCGCAGACGCGCCCTCTCACGCTCGGTCATCGCCAGGACGGGCCGGTCCCCCTTCGTCGGCTCGACGAATCAGCCGACGGCCCAGCGCGGTGAACGCGGCGATCCCGAGCGCGTCCGCCGCGAGGTCGACGAGGTCGAAGCTCCGCGTGGGGAGGGCGATCTGGCTCAGCTCCTCGAGCAGCGCGACGACCATCACCACCGCGGGCCCGATCGGCACGCCGCGCCAGCTCCGGAAGCGCCAGTCCCGGAAGCGCAGGGCCACGTCGGCGGCCAGCCCGAGCCCGCCGATCAGCACGAAGTGACCGACCTTGTCGCCGAACGGGACGTGCGTGACGAAGCCGAACATCTCGTTCGTCCCGCCTCGGCCGGCGACCACGACGATCACGACGAGCGCCGCGAGGTACGCGCCGCAGAAGGCGAGGATCCACGCGCGTCGACTCGAGGGCATCTCGAGGGGATACGGGTGGCGCGGTGCGCGCATTCCCCGTGGTATGCCGCGAGGGATGCGCGCCTCGCTCGTCGCCGTCGTCTCCGGCCTGCTCCTCGGTGCGTGCTACGCGGCGCCGCCCGCGCCCGCCGCGCCCGGGCAGCTCGGCGCCTGTCACCCGGGCGCCTACGCGTCCCTGAGCGAGCACGCGTGCCAGCGCGACGACGACTGCCTCCTCTGCGCGTCCCCCGACGCCTGCACGTTGACCACCCGCCGCGCCCTGGCGCTCACCAACGCGCCCTGCCCTCGGCCCACCGCCTGCGACGGCGCCACCGCGGCGTGCTGCGACGGTCGCTGCGTGAGATCTCTCGGCCCTCCCCCGCTCTGATAGACCGAGTGGACTTTTCGAGTATCCTCGGACCGGGATGAACTCGGTTCGCGATCAGAAGCTGCGATCGCACGCCAAGATCGTGCGGGCGGCGTCGCAGCTCTTCCGTCGGCGGGGCTACCGCGCCACCAGCGTCGACGTGCTGATGAACGAGGCCGGGCTCACGCGCGGCGGCTTCTACGCGCACTTCGAGAACAAGGCGGCGCTGCTCCGCACGGCGCTCCAGGACGCCTTCGCCGAGTCGCGCGCGAACCTGTTCGAGCGAGGCCTCGACGGCGTCGAGGGCGACGCCTGGCTGGTGCGGGCGGCGGCCCGCTATCTGAGGCGCGGCCACGTCGAGCAGCCCGAGCGCGGCTGCGCCATCCCGAGCCTCGCGGCCGAAGTCGCGCGCGAGGACGACGAGACGCGGCGCAGCTTCGAGCGCGAGGTCGGCCGCATCCTCGCGGTCTTCGTCACCCGACTCGGCGGCGACCCGGCGAAGGCGCGCGTCCGCGCCATCCGCCACCTCGCCACCTGGGCGGGCGCGCTGACGCTGGCGCGCGCGGTCGAGGACCCCGAGCTGGCGCGCGAGATCCTGGACGCCGCCCGTCCCCCGGAGTGATCAGGCGACGGCGTCCTCGAGCGCCTCGTCTTCGTACGCCTCGTCTTCGGGCGCGTCTTCGGGCGCGTCTTCGGGCGCGTCGCCGTCGTGCGCGGCCTCTTCCGCGGGCGCGGCCTCGGCCTTCGGCCAGAGCTCGTCCTCGCCGCCCGGATACAGGCGACGCTCGATCTCCAGCAGGAGCGGCTCGAGGCTCGCGCGGTCGAGCGCGCTCACCGCGATGCCGTCGCGCGACGCGGCGATGCGGGCCGCCTCGCCCTCGGACAGCGCGTCCGCCTTGTTGAAGATGAGCAGGTGCGGGACGGCCGCGAGGTCGAGCTTGCCGAGGATCTCCTCGGTCGTCTTCATGTGATCGCTCAGCGCGGGATCGCTGACGTCGACCACGTGGAGGAGCAGATCGGCGTCCTGCGCCTCCTCGAACGTCGCGCGGAACGCGGCGAAGAGATCCTTGGGCAGCTCCCGGATGAAGCCGACCGTGTCGGTGATGACCACCTCGCGCTCGCGCGGGAACCGGATGCGCCGGCTGCGGGTGTCGAGCGTGGCGAAGAGCTTGTCCTCCGCGAGCACGTCCGACTCCGTCAACGCGTTGAGCAGCGTGCTCTTGCCCGCGTTCGTGTAGCCGACGATCGACACGATGGGCACGCCTCGCTTGGCCCGCCGGCTGCGACGCTGCTTGCGCTGCTTGCCGAGCTGCTTCAGCTCTCGCTCGAGCCGCGTGACCCGCTCGCGCGCGCGCCGACGTCCGATCTCGAGCTTGGTCTCACCGGGGCCTCGGCCGCCGATGCCGCCCGTGAGGCGCGACAGCGCGTCGTCCTTCGCGCCGAGGCGCGGCAGCAGGTACTTCATCTGCGCCAGCTCGACCTGGAGCTTGCCGTCGCGGCTCTCGGCGCGCTGGGCGAAGATGTCGAGGATGAGCTGGGTGCGGTCGATGATCTTGAGATCGGTCACGCCCGCGAGCGCGGCCGACTGCGCCGGGCTGAGGTTGCGGTCGAAGATCAGCACCTCGACGTCGAGCTGCATGGCGCGCAGCACGACGCTGTCGACCTTGCCGCGGCCGAGCACGAACTTGGGATCCACCCGATCGCGCACCTGCAGCACCGTGTCGGCGACCTCGACCCCGGCCGTGTGGGCCAGCTCCTCGAGCTCGCGCAGCGACGCGTCCGCGCCCCAGGCGTTCCGCTTGTCGGTGACGTGCACGAGGATCGCGCGGCCGTCCTTGGCCTCGACCTCGCGCCCGCGCTTGGCCCGCGCGAACTCCTCCTCGAGCGCGCCGATCAGCTGCTCGGGGTTCACGTCGAGCTTGCCGTACGGGATCGGCCCGTGCGTGACGTACGGGGTCTGCCCCGAGCCGTCGGGCACGGGGACGTTGTGCCCGTAGTGCACCGAGGTGGGCTGCCCCTCGGGCGAGAGACAGACCGCCGCCACCAGGTCGAGCCGCAGGCGCGTCAGGTCGACGATGTCGTCCCGGTTCAGCCCCTCCTGGTTCAGATGGGTGTGGATCAGCCGCAGGCCCCGGAAGCGCCCCTGCGCGGCGCGCAGCCGCCCGAAGTCGGGGAGCCAGAGCTTGTGCGCGTCGCCCACGATGACGAAGTCCACCGTCCCGCGCCGATCGACGAGCACGCCCACCTGCCGCCCGGTCCGGTGGGCGACGTCGGCGAGCGAGCGCGTCAGCTCGGGGGTGAGGAGTCGATCGAAGGGGACCTTGCGGCGGTAGATTCGCTCGAGCGCCTTGATGTCCGACGGCGCGAGCCCGTTGGTGTTGCCGTAGATCTGCAAAAAGTCTTCGTTCCTTCCGTGGGGCGGCCGACCCGCCTCCCGACCGCTCGACTTTAAGGCCCTCGCTCGGCCCCGTCGAGGGCCTCATCCGAGAACGGCGTCGTCGAGCTCCAGGGTGATCGGGCAGTGATCGCTCCCCCGGACGTCCTTCTCGATGGAGGCCGCGGTGAGGTGTTTCGCCGCGGCGGGGCTCACCAGGGCCAGATCGATGCGCCAGCCGATGTTCTTCTCGCGCACGCCGAAGCGCTGGCTCCACCAGCTGTAGTGGCCCCCTCCATCCTCGAAGACCCTGAAGGAGTCGACCCAGCCGCTCTTCAACCAGCGCTTCAGCTCCTTGCGCTCCTCCGGCAAGAAGCCGCTCGTGCGTTTGTTCTGGCTCGGCCGCGCGAGGTCGATCGGCTCGGGCGCGGTGTTGAAGTCTCCCATCACGACGATGGGCTCGCCCGCCTTCTTCGCCGGCTCGAGGACGCGGTACAGGCGGCGATAGAAGCGCAGCTTGAAGGGCACGCGGCTGTTGTCGCGATCCTTGCCGTTGCCGTTCGGGAAGTAGCAGTTGACGACCTTCAGCTTGCCGACGCGCGCGATCTGCACGCGCCCCTCGCGGTCCATCGTCCCGACGCCGAGGCTGCGCTCGACGGCGTCGAGGGGGTGGCGCGAGAGGACGCCGACGCCCGAGTAGCCCTTGCGCTCCGCGGACACGTAGTCCTGGTGCCACCCGGCGTCGTCCCGCAGCACCTCGGGGACCTGCTCGGGCAGGCAGCGCGTCTCCTGCACCCCCACCACGTCCGCCTCGCTCTCGGCGAGCCAGTCGGTGAACCCCTTGCGCGTGATGGCGCGCAGCCCGTTGACGTTCCAGGAGGCGATCCGCATCGAACGGGGAGAGATGCGTCGACGGGCGGGCGTCCGCAAGGATCACGCGAAGCGGATGCGGTTCTTGCCCTCCTCCTTCGCGCGCATCAGCGCCTCGTCGGCCGCGCGCACGAGGGACTCCGCGTCCTCCGCCCGGCCCGGAAGGATCGCGCCGCCGACCGAGCAGCCCACCCGGATGGGCGGGGCGCCCGGCAGCTCCACCGGGGCGTGGGTGATCGCCTTCCAGATCCGGTCCGCCGCCGCGCCCAGGGTGTCGGGGCGCACGCCCGGCAGGACCACCGCGAGCTCCTCGCCGCCGTAGCGGTAGCCTTCGCCCGGTCGCAACGTCGCGTGCATCCGCTCCCCGATCTCCGTGAGCACGCGGTCACCGGCCGGGTGGCCGTAGGTGTCGTTGAGCTGCTTGAAGTCGTCGAGGTCCATCATGAGCAGGCCGACGCTCGGCCCGTCCGCGAGCGCCGCGGCGACCGCCTCGCCGACGCGCTCGTCGAAGCTCCGCCGGCTTCCCAGCCCCGTCAGCGGGTCGGTCCGCGCCTCGCGCGCGAGCCGCTCGAACTGCTCGGCCGTCTCCACCGCGCGGCCCGCGTGGTCGGCGAGCAGGTCGAACACGCGCTGGGTCGCGTCGTCGACCGGATCTCCCTCGAAGCGCCGGTCGGCGATGAGCACGCCGCGGATGCGACGCTGACCGCGAAGCGGCGCCGCCAGCACGGACGGCAGGTGGAGCAGCCCGTCGAGGTCGTCTTCTCCCTCCGCGTGGACGAGCTTGCCGCGCCGCAGGGCCATCGCGATCGGGCTCCCTCCCCGCGGATCGACCTCGAGCCCCTTCACGCGCTGGTCGAAGCGCCCCGGGTTGGCGCGGCGCGCGAGCCCCGCCTCGTAGAGGGTCTGCAGATCCGGCCGCTCGGCGGCGATCTCGCGCCAGACCCGATCCGCCTCGGCCTCGTCGCTCGGGCCGACCCCGGCCATGCCCACGAGCGGGCCGCCGGGCTCCCCGAGGAAGATCGCGGCGCGGTGCATGCCGAGCCCCACCCCCGCCGTCACCCCGGTCAGCAGCGCGTAGCAGGTCGGCGCGAGCTCCTGCGCGGACCGGACGAGCACGGAGATCTCGTGCAGCAGCCCGATCGCGCGGTGCAAGCCCGCGTTCTCCTCCCGCAGCGCGTCCAGCTCCCCCACGCCGCCAGCTTACCCCGACTCGCTCCCCGCTGTCCGTCCCCTCACCCCAGCGCTTCGCGCAAGGACGCGGCGGACGGGGACGCGAAGAGGCGCGCGAGCGCGTCGGCGTCGGTGACCGGGGCGCAGCGGAGACGAGCGCGCGCGGCGTGCACCCGCCCCGCGGCCTCCCTCAGCCGGTCGGCGAAGGCGGGGTCGTGCGCGGCCTCGGCGGCGAGGGCCTCCACCGCCTCGTCCACGAGCGCGACGGTCTTGCAGATGAGGAGCACGTCGCAGCCCGCCGCGATGGCCTCGACCGCGGCCTGCCCCGTCGAGTAGTGGTCGGCGATCGCCTTCATCTCCAGGTCGTCGCTCACGATCAGCCCGTCGTAGCCGAGCGTCTCGCGGAGCAGGCCCGTGATCACCCGCTTCGAGAGCGTCGCGGGCCGATCGGGGTCGAGGGCCTCGAAGACGATGTGCGCGGTCATGATCGAGCCGACCACGCCCGCCGCCGCGCGGAAGGGGACCAGCTCCACCGCCTCGAGCCGGGCCATGTCGTGGGGCAGCGACGGCAGGTCGAAGTGGCTGTCGCTCGCCGTGTCCCCGTGTCCCGGGAAGTGCTTGCCGCACGCGAGCAGCCCCGCGTCGGCGAGCCCGGAGGCGAAGGCCAGCCCGTGCCGCGCCACCTTCTCCGGATCGGCGCCGAAGCTCCGATCGCCGATCACCGGGTTCTCGGGGTTGGTGTCGACGTCCAGCACGGGGGCGAAGTCGACCGTGAACCCCAGGGCCGCGAGCTGCTCTCCGAGCACGCGCCCCGCCCGTCGGGTCAGCGCGGGGTCGTCGCGATCGCCGAGCACCCGCATCGGGGGCAGCTCGAGCACGGGGGACTTCAGCCGCTCGACCCGCCCGCCCTCCTGGTCGACCGCGACCAGCGGCGCCGGCCCCGAAGTGGCCGCGGCGATCGCCGCGACGTGCCGCGCCACCTCGAGCGGACTCAGGCCCTCGAGGTTGCGCTTGAAGAGGATCACCCCGGCCAGGGCCTGCGCGCCGAGGCGGCGACGGATCGCCTCCGGCGGCTCACCCGCGGGGTAGCCCGCCACGATCACCTGGCCCGCGAGGGCACGAAGCTCGGAATCCATCATCGGGAGCGACCATAGCCCGTTGCCGGCGTGAGCCAGCCTTGCTAAGGGGTGACTTGACGCACGTCGCGGCGCCGTGGGGCGACGAGACGGCGACGAGGTCCGCGCGGCTCGAGCTACAGCGAGCGCCGAACCTCCGAGATTCGACAACATGGACTCTGCCTCGTCCGAATCTACCAGCCCGCCCGGGGAACCGGGGTCGACGGCTGACGGCGAGCCCGCCGGCGCGGATGAAGGGTCGGCCGAGGGTGCCGTCACGAACCCCGACGCCGGGGGTGACGCGCCCATCCGCAAGCGCCGGAGGCGGCGCCGTCCCTCCCGGGAGGACTCGTCCGGTGAGGAAGCGGCCGCGTCGGACGACGGCCAGCCCGCTCGCGAGCGGGACACCCGCGACCGGGACGAGCCGGAGAAGCGAGGCCGGGGCGAGCGCGCGGCCGAGGGGCGAGGCGCCCGCGGCCGGACCCGCCCGGAGGCCGACGACGACCGCAGCGATCGGGAGCGCAGCCGCGAGCGCCGCTCCCGTCGCTCCTCGCGGGACGCCGAGGAGCCCGAGCGCGGTCGAGACGGTCGCCGCCGCGGTCGGCGGCGGTCGCGGGACGAAGAAGACGACGACGGACCGCCCTCGCCGCCGCGCGAGCGCCCTCCCGGCGGCCCCGAGCCCCTCGTGGTCCCGGCCGAGGTCCGCAAGGAGGACATCGATCCCGACGCCCTCAAGGTCATCCGGCGGCTGCGCCGCTACGGGCACGACGCCTACCTCGTGGGCGGCGGCGTGCGCGACCTGCTCCTCGGGGTGAAGCCCAAGGACTTCGACATCGCGACCAGCGCGCGGCCGAGCGAGGTGCGCAACCTCTTCCGGAACTGCCGCATCATCGGCCGCCGCTTCCGCCTCGCGCACATCCTCTTCGCGGGCGGTAAGATCATCGAGACCGCCACCTTCCGGCGCGACCCGACCGAGGCGTTCGACCAGGTCGAGGGCGAGTTCAAGGAGGAGATGGACGCGCTCGAGAAGAAGAAGCGCCTCGCGAAGCGTCGGGACGACGTCGACCTCCTCATCCGGCACGACAACGTCTTCGGGGAGCCTCACGAGGACGCGCTGCGCCGCGACTTCACCATCAACGGCCTCTTCTACGACAGCGAGGACAACACCGTCATCGACTACGTCGGCGGCGTCGCGGACGTGAAGAACCGCGTGGTGCGCACCATCGGCGCGCCGGACCTGCGCTTCCGCGAGGATCCCGTCCGCATCCTGCGCGCGATCAAGTTCAGCGCGCGCCTGGACCTCGGCATCCACCCCGATCTCTACGACGCCATGGTGGCGCAGCGCGAGGAGCTCTCGCGGGCCGCTCGGCCTCGGCTCCTGGAGGAGCTGCTGCGGCTGCTCCGCGGCGGGGCGGCCCACCGCTCCTACTGGCTCATGTGGGAGACCGGCGCGCTCGGCGTGCTGCTGCCGCAGCTGGCGATGCACCTCGACGACGACAGCGCGGAGGCGCGCCTCCTCTGGAAGCGGCTCGCCGCCATCGACACGCTCAAGCGCGCCGGCACGCTCCCCGACGACCCCGTGCTCTTCTCGGCCCTCATGCTGGGCCCCATCACCGAAGCGATGGCGGGCGCGAAGGATCCGATGAAGGGCTACGAGGCGCTGATGGACGACGTCGTGGAGACCCTCGCGGTCCCCCGGCGCATGAAGGAGCGCGCCCGCAACATCGTGCAGGCGCAGCGTCGGCTCCTCGCCGGTCGCCTCGGGGTCCTGCCCCGCCGCGAGTACTTCGGCGACGCGGCGACCCTCTTCGCCATCGAGTGCGACGCGCGCGGCGAGCGCCGCCCCGACTGGCTCGACGAGCAGCCCAAGCCGGACGCGAACGCCCCGCCCCGCCGACGCCGTCGACGCCGGCGCCGCTGACCGTCAGTCGCTGAGCACGTAGCAGCCCGGCTGTTCGACGCAGTCGAAGACCCGCCCGTCGAGCGCGCTGCATTCGCGCGCCTCGCCGCCGCAGCTGCCAGACCACGTGCAGCCGGCCTGGCCGAGGCACGAGCGCAGGTCCGAGAACCTGTCACAGCGCAGCGCGCGTCCGGCGCACGAGCTGTGGCCGGTCCCCTCCGCCTCCACCCGGCAGCCGGCGTGACTCGCGCAGCTCCCCTCGATCGAGCTGCAAGGCAGCGCCGCGCCCCGACAGCTCCCCACGCCCTCACAGCCGGGCGCGGCGGCGCAGCGATGCGGAGTCTCGATCAGGCTGCACGGGGTCGCGACGCCGAGACACGCCGTCCCGCCGTCGCCGCTCGTCGGCGTCTGCGGCTCGCAGCCGACGATGAGCCACGGGAGAGCCGCCCCGGCGAGGAGAACCAGCGATGCCCAGCGCGACACGGGAGATACGTAGCGTGGAACCGCGCGGCGTCAAAGCCTCTCGCACACCGCGCGATGGGATGACGTCTCAGTTCCACATCTGGAAGGGGTTGCCCTCGCGCCCCTGGCGGCGGGACTCCCCGCGGCCACGACGGCGCGCGCTCGATCGCCCGGTGGGACGGCTCGTGGAGGGAGGGGGCGCCTGGACGACCTCGGGATCCGGCTCCGGCGGCGCGTCCGGCGACAACAGAACATGCATGCGTTGGTTCGTGGTCGGCGTCACCTCGTCCGTCCACGGCGCGTAGCCGTCGAGCTCGAGCCGGAAGGTCAGCGAGGCGCTCGTCTTCGGCACGCGCAGGGTCGTCGGGGTCACGCCGACCAGGCCCTCGGGCCCGTGCAGCGTCGCGCCGGCGGGCTCGGTCGTGAAGGCGAGCTCGACCGGCACGCGCGGGGCGCGGCGGGGCGCGGCGCGCTCGGACGGCTCCATCACGGCGAAGGTGGCGCCGACGCCAGCGGCGAAGACCAGCGCGAGCAGCGCGCCGACGAGCCAGCGCAGGCCTCGGCGGCCCGACGGCGCGACCGGCTCGTCCGCGAGCTGCGCGAAGTCGCTGCCCACGCTCGGGATGTCGGACTCTTCGGACGGCTCGGTGACCAGCCGCTCGACCTGCTCGCCGTCGCGGACGCGACGCACCATCTCGGACTTCTCCTCCGCGCGCGCAGCGAAGAGGGTCTCCATGAGCCCCTTGAGGCGCGCCTCGGGGAGATCGTCGCCGGGCGGCACCGCGCGGAGCAGATCACGGCGCAGCTCCGCCGCGGTGGCGTGGCGCTGATCGATGGGCCGCGAGAGGGCCTTGAGGCAAGCCTCGTCGAGGGCGGAGGGGATGTTCGGGCGGATCGCCGACGGCCGGACGATCGACGACTCCAGGACCGCGCGGAGGGTGGCGGCCGGGTTCTTGGTGCGGAACAGGCGGCGGCCGGTGAGCGCCTCGAAGAGCACGACCCCGAGCGCGAACACGTCGGCGCGGCGGTCGACGGGCTGCTCCTTGATCTGCTCGGGCGCCATGTACGCGAACTTGCCCTTGAAGTAGCCGGTCTCGGTGCGGGTCAGGCGGTCGGCCGCCTTGGCGATCCCGAAGTCGAGGACCTTCACGGAGCCGTCGTAGGTGATGAAGAGGTTCTGCGGCGACACGTCGCGGTGCACGACCTCGAGCGGCCGGCCCGAGTCGTCCGTCATCTCGTGGGCCGCGTGGAGGCCCGCGCACGCCTCGGCGACGACGTGCGCCGCCAGCGCGGGATCGAGGTGTCGGTTGCGCCGAGCGAGCTCGGCGATCAGCGCGTGGAGGCTCTCCCCCGAGAGGTACTCCATCACCATGAAGAGCGAGTCGCCGTCCCGGCCGAGCTCCTCGACGCTCACGACGTTGGGGTGACGGATGCCGGCCGCGATGCGCGCCTCGTCCAGGAACATGCGGACGAACTCGTCGCTCTTCGCGAGGTGGGGGAGGATGCGCTTGACGACGACGCTGCGCGCGAAGCCCTCGGGGCCGACCCGTCGCGCGAGGAACAGCTCGGCCATGCCGCCCGTCGCGAGCTCGCCCACGATCGTATAGCCGCCGACGGAGCTCGGCTGCTCCGTCGACTCCGCTCCGGCTGCCCCCCCGAACATGTCAGCCGACCTCGCTCACGGGGGCGGGTCGTCGCTCTGTCGCGGGAATGGTCACGGGGTTCTCAGGATAGCGAACGTGTCCCTCGCGCGCGCCTTTCCGAATCATACGGCGCACGATTCAGCTTCGGACCCGCACCCCCGAAGCGCTACCCTGGCCGCTGCGTGGGCGTGCGAGGGAACATCAGGGGCAGGACGCTGAGCTGCGCCGTGGCGGTCGGGCTGGCGGTCGCGGCCCTGGGGAGCGCGCCCGCACGCGCGCAAGAGGACGCCTCGCTGGATCAGGCCGTCGTGCTCTTCCAGCGGGCGGAGCAGCGCTTTCGCCAGGGCGACTACGAGACCGCCGCGACCCTGCTGCGGGAGGCCATCGCGCTCGAGCCGGCGCCGCCCCTGTACTTCAACCTCGGCCGCGCGCTCGAAGAGCTCGGTGACCTGCGCGGCGCACGCGAGGCCTACGAGTCCTTCCTGGAGCTCGCCCCGGAGCACCCCGAGCGGGCGACGGTGGAGGCGCGCGTGGTGGAGCTGACCGCGGCGGAGGCCCGCGCGGACGCCGAAGCGGCGCGCGCCCGCGAAGAGGCCGAGGCCCGCGCGGCGGCCGAGGCCGAGGCCGAGGCGGCGCGGGAGGCCCCGACCCTCGCTCCGCGGAGCCCGGACGCCGCGCCGTGGATCCTCGCCGGGGCGGCGCTGGTCCCGCTCGGGGTCGGCGTGGTGTTCGGCGTGCTCTTCGAGGACGCGGTCGCGGCCGCGCGCGCGGCTCCGAGCCAGGCCGACGCGGGGCCGTTCGTGGCCGACGCGGAGCTCTTCGGGGGGCTCGCCACGGCGTCCTTCGTGCTCTCCGGCGTGCTGGCCGTCGCGGGGACCGTGTGGGGCCTGATCGACCTGGCCACGCTCTCGGCGGGCGACGGGGGGCAGGCGTCCGTGCGCGTCGGCCCGGGTAGGTTGGTCCTGGAGGGCGCGCTCTGAGACCGCCCGTCTCCGGCGCTCAGCGAGGCTGATAGAGCAGGCGGTGCACCGCTCGGCTGCGCCCGATGAGGATCTCGCAGCCGTCCGCGCTGACCGTGGTCTCGGCCTCCTCGCCCGCGGCCAGGAAGGCTCCGGGGATCTCTCGAATGGGCCCGAACGCGTCGAGCCAGCTGGCGCGTGTGGCGTAGACCATCTGCCGCCCTCCGAGCTCCGGCGCGTCGGAGACGAAGGTGAGCACGCGTCCGTCCGCGGTGGCGCCGGCTTCGGCCTGGCTGCCGGGCCCCGCGAGCTCCTCGACCAGCAGCCCGACCTCGAACGGCTCGTCCAGGGACGCGCGCGCGGCCACGTAGAGGTCCTGGCCACCCGGGCGCTCGGGGGACCAGTAGAATCGCAACCCATGTGGCGCCAGGAGGCCGTCCCAGTTGTTCACGCCCGCGAAGGACAGCCCGGGTTGCCGCGTCGGCATGGTCCAGGGGCTGTCCCGGTCGGGCCGGGTGGCGCTCTCGACCGTCACGAAGTCACCGTCCCGGTCGGTCGCGTAGAAGATCTGCAGGCCGTCCGGGGTGATCGACGCGCTCGTCTCGCGCGTGCCGGGCATCTCGACCCCGTCGACGACGCCCTGGTCCTCGAAGGGGGCGCCGTGTGCCGCGCGACGCGCCACGTGCAGCTCGCCGCCGCTGGAGTCGAAGAAGAGCTCGCAGCCGTCGGGGCTGTATCCGACGTTGTTGACGATGGACAGGGCGCCGAGCGTCGTGCCGTCATCGGGCTCGAAGGTGAAGGCGTCGGGCGCGGACCAATCACAGGCGCCGGCGGGGCGCCAGCAGTCGGTGGGCACGGAGGGAGGCTCAGCGGGCGGCCCGGCGTCGACGGGACCCGCGTCGACGGGACCGGCGTCGATGGGGCCGCCGTCCATCGGGCCGGCGTCCCCGACCGTCGCGCCGTCGGGCAAGCGAGCGCTCGGCACGCACGTGTTGGTCGAGCGATCGCACACGTAACCCTGCGCCTCGAGGCAGGGGCACGCCCGCTCCAGCAGCAGGTCGCCCGGCACGCTGCACCCGGGCGAGCCCCCGAACGCCAGGACGAGGAGCGCGAGCCCTCGAGCTGCTCGAAGCGGAGACATCTCGACGGAGCGTATCAGCCCCCCGGCGCGGTGGGCCCGACGGATTCGTTCGCGCGACAGAAGCCGCCGGACGATCAGCCCGCCGAGCAGAACGAAGGCGAGGAGCATCGCGCGGGGCGAGCGGGGCCTCGGCGAGACGGCGCACGCGCCCCCGCCGGCCGCGACCGGCCCGCGCGCGCTTCGGTCGAACACCACGGGCACCTCGAGCACCCCGTCCGCGCCGTCGGCGCGCCAGGCCAGCCGCAGGGGATGGCCGACGAGGCCCGGCCCGGGGTCGAACGCCCCCTCGACCACGCCGGCGCGCGCGGGGAGGCGCCAGGTGCGGCCGTCGCGGGAGACGGTCGTCGCCGAGGCGCGCCCGATCAGGTGCAGCGCGTCGTCGGTCGGGACCCATGGGCGGGTGAAGGCGAGCGCGGCGGGGCGCGCGAGCCGACCGTCCCAGGCGTCGCGGAGGGCGCGCACGTCGAGCTCGCCCCAGCCGCGCGCCGCGGTCCAGGTGTCGTCGCTCGCGCTCTGGATCAGGAGCGCGCGCGCGTCGGCGGCGCGGCTGGGGTCGCGCTCCAGCATCAGGGCGAGCGCGCCCGCGACCACCGCGGCCGACGCGCTGGTCCCCCGGACCGCCACGCGGCCTTCGGGCGTGACCAGCTCGTCGGGCCGACCGCGCAGCAGGTTGGCCGGATCGTCGAGGTCGAGATCGGCGCTGAGAGCGGCCAGGATCCAGCCGCCCGGCGCGACGAGGTCCGGCTTGGGGCGGCCGCTGGGGGTCGGCCCGCGCGAGGAGTACGAGGCCACCGCCTCGCCCTCCTGGGTGAGCGTTCGCGCGCGGGTCCGGACCTCGGATCGCGAGACCGTGGCGCCGACCGCGATGATCTCCCCCGCGGTGGCGGGCACGTGCACGGTGCCGTCGCCGCGGACCCACGGCCCCGACAGCCCCGCCGGCAGGAAGGTCTGCCCGACGCGCGATCGCGCGAAGAACAGGTCGAACGACGCCGGGCCGCGGACGTCGACGTGAAAGCTCTCGAACGCGGTCGGCTCCGCGAGCACGCGCACGCGCGCCACCCGAGGGTCCTCCGGGTCCGGACGGATCTCGTAGCGGACGTCGCCGAACGAATCCCGCGAGGACACCACGCCGGGTTGCCAGTCGAGCGCGCCGACCTCGCCGAAGTCGAGGCGCCAGGCCGCGTCGGGCGAGGCGGGGCGGAACGAGATCGTCAGCCCGATCTCGGGATCGTCGACGGTCGGGCGGGGCACCCGCACCTCGGTCCGCGCCGTCTCCCCCCGCACCAGGCGCCCGGCCGCGCGCGTCGCGCTCGCGCCGTCGTTGCCCGCCGCGGCCACGATCGGCGCGCCGCCCGCCGCGTCGAGCAGCGCCGCCTCGAAGCGCCCGGTTCCGTCGTGCGGGCCGTCGTGCCCGCCGAGGCTGAGCGAGATCACCAGCGCCCCCGGCGCGGCCCGGCGGCAGAAGCGCACCGCCCGCACCACGGCGTCGTCGGGGAACCCTTCGAGGGTGGCGTCGTAGGCGCGCGCGACCAGGAGCGACGCGCCCGGGGCCATCGCCGAGACGATCGACGCCATCGCGGTGCCGTGCCCGTGGGGATCGGTCGACCTGTCGGACACGCGGCCGCCGAGGCCCTCCTCGAGGGGGTGACCCGAGGGCTCCCCGAGCGCGTCGTAGGCGAGGGCGATGGACCCGATCGCGGGGTGCGCGCCGTCGACGCCGGTGTCGACGAGGCAGACCGAGACTCCGGCGCCGCTGAGCCCGTCCACCTCGGCCACCACGTCGGCGCCGACCTGTCGCCGCGCCACCTCCGTCAGCGGCCGCCGCGGGAAGCGCTCGGGCAGCTGCGCGTCGGCGATGCGCGGACCGAGGGCGCCGAGCACGACGCCGAGCACGACGGCGAGCCCGAGGACCGCGCGCATCACTCCGACTTGTCGAGGATCAGCCGGAACGCGCGGAGCATCTCCTCCGGCTCGTCGGCGTCGGGGAGGCGGCCTCCCATGTTCGTCACCACCACGAGCACCCGCTCGGTCTCGTCGTCGGTCAGCTCGAGCGGGATGTAGCTCCGCGGCGTGCGCGGCCGGACGGGGGCGCGCACGCGGCCTCGCTCCCTGCCGTCGGCACCGAGCCGCACGGCGATGAGCGACCAGCCCACGCCGTACTCACCGCGCATCCAGATCCGCAGGACCGAGCCCGCGGGCGCGTCCGAGGTGTCGACGAGGAGGTAGGCGCTCCCGAACGGCTCGAGCTCCAGGCCGTTGGGCTCGTAGCGGCGCGGCAGCTCTCCCCAGGAGGTCGTGCCCACCAGGGGGACCTCCGCGTCGGCCGGGAGCGCCCGGACCACCCCCATCGGGGCCCCGACCCGGCGGGCCTCGGAGCCCGCGAAGAAGCGCGCCACCGACATCTCCTCGATCAACTGAGGCAACGGGTCTTGACCGACCTCCATCACCGTGTAGATGACCTGCCACATGTCCGGCGCGGCGCGGAGCCGGTCGCCCTCCCAGGTCAGCTGCGGCGCCCCGGTCCAGAGATCCCGGATGAAGTCCCCGGTGAGCCCGTCGGTGCGCGCGGAGAGCATCGCCAGGAAGAGGCCCCCGCCCTCCCCGCTGTCGGGTGCGTCGGTGACCCAGCCGCGGCTCGGCGCCTGCTGGTGTGCGCCCATCGCCTCGCCGCAGCCCCAGTGGCCGGTGAGGAGCCAGGCGACGTAGGTGCCGGTCGCGACGCGCCACGCCTCGGCCTCCGCCGGATCCCGCGACAGCAACGACGCTTGCACATACGCGTCGACCGCGCAGGCCTGGGCGCGGTCGGGCGGCGCGTCGGCGTCGAGGACCGCGAAGCTCGTGACCGCGTCGAGCCCGCCCCAGAGGAGGGGGGTGTCCCACGAGGTCCAGATCATGCGCCCTTCGCGCGCGGCGTCGCGCATCAGGTAGAGATCGAACCCCGGCGTGCCGCCGTAGCCGCCGTCCGGGGGCGCGGTCGGCCAGCCGTTCGTCTCGAGCCAGCCGTGCGCCATCTCGAGCCCGTCGAGCACCGCGAGCGCGAGGTCCGGGTGGGCGGTCGGGCCGACGTGCACGTTCACGGGGTGGAGGCTCGAGGCGGTCGCGCCCATCGCGACCGGCCGAGGGCGCCGCTCCGGCCAGTCCACGCGCGGGCCGCCCCAGCGGGGCGCCATGCTGTCGGCGATGGCCTCCGCGAACTCGTCGAAGTAGCCCTCTTCCGCCTCTTCGTCGTCCTGCGCCCCCGCCCAGGAAGAGGCGGCGAGCAGCGCAGCGACCACGGTCACTGCGCGAAGCCGCCGTGAGTTCGAGCCCCGCATCCGCCCCCGGGTGGTAGCAGAGCCACGCCGCGCGATCCGCAATTTTCGCGACGAGCCCGTCCGCAAAGGATTTGACACCCTCGTCGGCCACCGAATACACCAGTGATCGCGCGCGATTGTCGCGTGCGGGAGCAGCTATGGCGAACGCATCATTCGATCCCGGCGGGTACTTCGAGTTCGACCTCGCGAGAGGCGCCGTGCGTGCCCGCGGAGGAGAGCGCGTGCTCGTGCTCGCGGGTGACGTGCTCGCCCCGCTGGTGTCGGCCGCGGTCGGCAACGGTGACCTCACCGCGGTGCGCAAGATGGGCCGCCAGCTCGGCGAGGCCGTGCTGCAGGAGCTGAACGCGCCGATGGACCAGCCGATGGAGGCCGTGCTCGGTCACGCCGCCGCGGTGCTCTCGATCTTCGGCTGGGGCCGCCTCGAGATGGAGCGGTGGGGCGACGCCCTCGTCGCGGCCCTCGAAGACCTCCCCGCCCTCGACGAGGATCACCTCGGGGTGGCCGCGCTCCTGGGCGGGCTCCTCTCCTCGCTCGGCGGCACCGAGGTCGCCTGCGTCCCCGTGGGACGCGACGGGCGCTTCATGGTGGTCGACCCGAGCGTCGCCCAGCAGATCTGGAAGTGGGCGCGCGGCGGCGACGGCGTCGCCACGATCGTGTCCCGCCTCGCCCCGGAGAACGCATGAGCGCCCTACAGGTCGAGAAGCTCGAGGGCCTCCTGGCCCGCATTCAGGATCGTCGTCACCCGCGCCCCACGGGGGTGGCTCCGCACCCGTCCTTCGAGTCCGACGAGCCCATCACCTCCGAGCGCGCCGCCGTCCAGAAGGCGGCGGCGGGCGCGGCGCCTGCCGCGTTCGAGGAGGAGCGGCCGTCGGCGCGCGCGAGCAAGCCGACGCCGATGGAGCAAGCGCTCGAGATCGAGCTCGAGAGCACGCCGCCGCCGGCGATGCCCGCGCAGGCCGCGGCGCCGCAGCCAGCGCACGACGAGCCCATGGATGACGAGCCCGTGGTCGAGATCATGGTCGACGACGACGAGCCCGAGATCATCGTCTCGCACGACGAGCCGGAGCTCGATCACTCGGAGCAGCCGACCGCGCCGCTCGGGACCCGCGCGCCCGCGCCGCTGCAGGCCCAGGCGCTCGAGATCGCCCGCCCCGGCGCACCCGCCGGGCCCGTCGCCCGTGTCGTCGATCGGCCCGCGCCGCGCACCTTCGGCGAGCTGCTCGAGCGCACGCTCCGCCTCCGCCCCCGCTGACGTCCCTTGACGCGCCGCTCCAACCAGGCCACCGAAGGGGCCATGCTGCTCGTCGTCGACGTGGGGAACACGCAGACCGTCCTCGGCTTCTACGAGGACGACGACCTGATCCACGACTTCCGGATCGGCTCGGACAAGGAGCGCACGCTCGACGAGTACCACGTGCTCCTGCGGTCCCTGCTCGACGTGGCGGAGATCACGCGGGACGAGGTCGAGGCGGCGATCATCGCCTCGGTCGTCCCGGCCGTGACCGAGATCCTCAGCGCGGCGATCTCGCTCGCCTTCGGCTTCGATCCGCTCGTGGTCGGCCCCGGGATCAAGACCGGCGTGCCCATCCTCTACGAGAACCCGCGCGAGGTCGGCGCGGACCGCATCGTCAACGCCGTCGCCGCCTTCGACCGCGTCGGCGAGGCGGTGATCGTCGTCGACTTCGGCACCGCGACCACCTTCGACGTGGTCAGCCCCAAGGGCGAGTACCTCGGGGGCGTCATCGCGCCCGGCATCCAGATCAGCGCCGACGCGCTCTTCGCCCGCGCGGCCAAGCTGCCCCGGGTCGAGGTCGCCAAGCCCCCGCGCGTGGTCGGGCGCAACACGATCAACTCCATGCAGTCCGGCATCGTCTTCGGCTACGTCGGCCTGGTCGACGGCATCGTCGAGCGGATCCGCGCCGAGCTGGGCTACCCGCTCCGCGTCATCGCCACCGGTGGGCTCGCGCGGCTCGTGCAGCCGGAGAGCAAGACGATCGAGAGCGTCGCCCCCGAGCTCACCCTCGAGGGCCTGCGGCTCCTCTACGAGCGCAACCGCTGAGCGCGCTGCGGCGTCGCGTCGCGGAGCACCCGGTCCGACAGCCGCCAGTCGCCGGGATCGGTCCCCGGGAAGGTAGGCACGCGGAACGCGCGGGTCCGCAGCCGCTCGAGGCTCGTGGCGCCGTCGCTGATCACGGGGACGTGTGAGAACGAGGTCGTCGCGTAGAACATGCGGTAGTGGAAGAAGTTCTTCTGCACGATGACATCGGCCTCGCGTGGATCGAGGCCGAGCTCGCGCCAGAACCGGGGATGGATGGGCAGCGGCGGGCTCTCGCTGACGGCCACGTGGAAGCCCCCGCCGCGGCCCTGGACGTCGAGCCGCGCGACGCGGCCGAAGTCGCTCGTGTGCAGCTTCGCCACCCTCGCGTCGAGCTCCACCGCGGGCTGACCGTATCCCGGCGTGCCGCGTAGGGTGAGGCCGAGCGCCGTCCCCTCCCCCGCGGCCCACGCGGCCTCGACCGCGGCCGGATCGTGGACCGGGACATAGCCGCGGAGGCCCCGGGAGTCCTCCGCGAAGGCCTGGGCGAAGTGCGTGTTTCCGCCCGGGGCGCCGGCCCCGACGATGTCGTCGACGTCGACGAAGCAGACGGGGCCGAGCTTGCGCCACGGGCTCTGTGCGCTCTCGGCCGTCTCTTCCAGCGCCTCCGAGACGGTGCGCATCGGGGGCAGCTCGGCGTGGCGCTGGGCCCACGCGCGGTCCGCGAGGTGGTCGGCCAGCTCGTCCGCGAGCCGCGGGTCTCCGTCGGTGGCGACGTGCGCGGCCCAGCCGAGATCGGTCGCCGACGTGAAGGGGTGCACCATGAAGAGGCTGGCGCTCAGGACCCGCGGGTCCCGCTCGAGCCGGCGCATCCAGCGGAAGACGCCCCGCATCGGCGCGAGGAAGTCGATCGTCATGCCGCCGCCGAGGACCATCGGGAGCTTGCGCCACGCGTGCGTGGGGCGGATCTGACCGCGGAGGCTGCGGATCAAGCGGTTGCCCGCGCGGAAGCCCGTCGGCGCGAGGTCCCAGTGGGGGTTGGTCCGGTAGGCGACCAGCGTGTCGAGCGGCTCGACCATCCCGGCGGACAGGTTCGCGTGCAGATCGAAGCTCGCCGCGATCTTCGCGCCGCCGGGCAGCGCACCCCGGACGCGGCGCAGGATCACCGCCTCGGGCGCCTCGTCCAGGCCCGCCACCTCCATCGAGCCGTGCAGGGCCAGGTAGACGCCGTCGAGCGCGCCCGCGGCCTCCACGCGCGCCACCAGATCGTCGACGAGGAAGTCGAAGCAGGCGCGCGTGACGGGCCCGCTGGGCACCGCGAGCGAGGAGGCGAGCGGCACGGTCTCGACCCCGCCCGCGAGGCGCGCCGCCGCGCGGAACCCGCTGAGCTCGGCGTGCGGCATGTAGCCCGCGAGCTCGCTCCCGCGCAGCCCGGACGCGGCGGCGAGCTGCGGCCCCACGACGCGGTGCATGCGCTCGAAGTCACCGCGCTCGGTCCGCAGCGGAGAGAAGGCGTTGGCCTCGTGGAAGATGCGCCCGTAGCCGACGCGCAAGGGGCGGCCGCCGCGGCCGGTGCGAGCCATGATCATGTGTCCTCCGGCGCCCGGATGAGGGGGCGCAGCGTTCGTTCGAAGAAGAGGTCCTGGGCCGGCGCGAGCGCCACACCCGTCATCACGCGTTGCACCATCAGGCCGTCGATCGTCGCGCGCACGAGCACGACCAGCGCCTCCGGATCATGGGGCGCGACGGTGCCGGCCTCGATGCCCTCCCGGAGCCGCGCGACGGCGGCCCGTCGGTGCGCCTCGAAGACGCGGTTGCCGACGTCGATGACCTCGTCCATGCGCTCCCGAGAGCAGGCGGCCAGCGCCTGCATCAGGAACATCAGGCGCGGCTCCTGGCCGTCGTGGAAGGCGTGCACGGCGCGCATCTGCGCGTCGAGACGCAGCACGGGGTGCGTGTGCTCGGCGATCTTCGCGAGCACGAACGTGGCCTGCCGGGTGAGCAGGTCCTCGAGCGCCCGCTCGACGATGTGGCCCCGGGTCGGGAAGTGATAGAGCAGCGTCGGCCGCTTGATGCCCAGCGCCTCGGCCAACCGCTTCATCGGCACGTCGAGGCCCTCGCGCTGCATCACCTCCACGGCTTGCCGCGCGAGCTCGAGGCGCTTCTCCGGCTGCGGGGGGCGAGGCACCCGGAGAGCCTGACCGTTTCCTGACACAATGTCAGGAAACTACGTGAGCAGGCTCACGCGGCTCCTGGGCTCAACGCCCGACGGTGACCTCGACCGACTGGCCGCGCGCGACGACGCGGTAGTCCGGGTTGCGCCCGGCCACGAAGCGAATGGTCAAGACCGCGTGATCTCCACGGTTGAGGATCATCGCGCGCTCGATGGCCGGGTTGGCGGCGGCGATCGGCCCGGCGCGGTCGAGCGCGAGGGCCCCGGGGATGGTCACGGTGAAGCCGTCGCTCTGGCGCTGACCGCGCAGGGTGCTCACCGGGTTGCTCATGCGGATGTTGGAGGTGCGCCCATCCGCGACGGTCTCTGCGCCGAAGGTGCTGCCCTCCACGACGGGGCCGCTCGGAGGCTCGGCGGTGTCCGCGAGCGTGGGATAGGTCGGCTCACCGAGGCGGCCGCCCTCGGGCTCGGGCTCCGCGAGCTCCTCGGGCGCGGCCTCGACGGGCGCCGCCTCCACGGGCGCGGCCTCCACAGCCCCGGGCGCGGGCTCGACGATGGCCGGCGCGGCCGGCGCGGCGGCGGGCGCGGCGACGACGGGGGCGGGAGCCTCCTCCTCGCCGCTGAGCGCGTAGACCGCGGTGCCGACCCCGGCGAACGCGAGGACCGAGAGCGCGAGCACGCGGCGGCCGCTCTTCTTCGGCGCGGGCGCCTCCGCCTCGGCGACCTGGCGGCGGCGCTTGCGCGGCGCGGCCGTGGTGCGGCGGGGCGCGGCGGTCGTGCGGCGCTTCGGCTTCTTGAGCCGGGCGCTCGCCTTGCTCCACACGACCCCGGCCAGCGCGCCCACGCGCGACAGCGCCGCGGCCGTCTTGGGGCCGCCCTTCTCGGCGACCTTCTTCCCGAACGCGAGCACCGCGGCCCAGAGGGCCAGCAGCTTCGGCTTCGCGTTCGCGACGAGCTCGAGCGCCCTGGCCTTGGCGGCGTCGAGCGCGGGGGCGAGCTTCTCCTTCCAGGCCGCGTCCTGGCCCGCGGTCTCGAGCGACGCGTCCGCGTCGTCGCCGTCTGCCTCGGCGTCGTCGGCGGGCGTGGCGAAGACCTGCACCGGCTGGCGCGCGGCCCGGGCGATGGGCGCCGGCTCGTCCTGCTCGGGCGCGTCGTCTTCGACCGACGAGGGCGCCTCGCGGAGGGCGGCGGGGAGCTCGAAGTCCTGCAACGTCGCTTCCACCGCGACGGGCTCTGGCGGCGCGATCTGCTGGCGACCGTCGAAGGTGGCCACGTCGGCCTCGTCGAGCGTGGACGGGCCGCTCTCGGGCGCGTCGCGCTCGACCCCGAGCACGAGGCGGGGCACGCCGTCCTCGATGCGCAGGTCCACCGACGCGAGCCGGCCGCGCGGCGGGCCGCCGGGGCCCTCCACCGCGACGCCCATGCCGATGCGCAGGAACGGCAGCTCCTGCTCGGCGACCATCCAGGTGTCGTCCTGCTCGGTGATCTCGGCTTCGACCGGGCTGGCCACGCCGTCGAGGTGCAGGCGCGCGAGCGGCCGACCCGAGGGCGCGCCGCCGAGCTGCGCGACGATGTGGCGGAGGTTGCTCTCCGCGTCTCCGTCGAGCGCGCCGAAGCGGAGGCCGAACTCCCCGCTCCGCTCGCCCGCGTCGTGCGCCCAGACCACCTCGCCCTCGACGTCGAGCACGTCCCCGTCGTGGCCGACGGGCGAGTCGAAGCGACATCGCAGCCGGTCACCGACCTCGGGGAGGAAGTCGCTCCGGAGCGCCAGCCCGCCGGGGCTCAGGTCCACTCCGTCGGCGTCGAAGGTGTCCTCGTAGTCCTCGTGGGCCAGCCTGACCCAGAGATCCAGCGGAACTCGCGGTGCATCGTTCGCGCGTCGATCGGTACCTGCTCGCATTGTCTTCCTCCCTCGGCCGACGTTCTTTGCCCACGTCGGCGAGCAGTCCGATTCGATGCAGGAGACCGCGCCGGAGGTCCAGTTTTCGGCAAGGCCCGCATCGCATCCGCGCGCTTTTCGCCGAACGCGGCCCCCGTGTGATAACGGAGTGTCATGGGCGTTCGCCTCCTCGTCCGCTCGTGCTGGGCGTCGGGCTCCATCGAGGACGCCGTGTACGAGTTCGATCAGACGCGCATCGTCATCGGGCGCGGTCGCGGCGCGGACGTGCGGCTGCCCCACCGCGCGGTGAGCGTGCGGCACGCGTCGATCGAGCTCGAGGGGACGCGCTACGTCGTGACCGATCACGGCGCGACCAACGGCACCCGCGTGCAAGGCGTGCGCATCGTGCCGGACCGGCCCAAGCCGCTGCGCGACGGAGACCGCATCGAGGTCGGCGGCTTCGCGCTGGTCTTCCAGTCCGGCGTCACCACCGTGCGCTCCACCTCCGGCGAGCGCACCTCCTCGCTCGCCCGACGCCTCGCGCGCGAGACCCTCCCCACGGAGGACACGCTCGAGCCGTTCGTGACGATCCTGAACGGCCCACGGGAGGGCGACGTCGTCACCCTGCCTCCGCCCCCGGCCCGGGTGCGTGTGGGCCGCGGCGAGGAGTGTGAGCTGCACCTCCCGGACGCCGACGCGTCGCGTGAGCACGCGGAGCTCGAGGTGGGCCTCGACGGGGTCATCGTCCGTGATCTCGGGAGCAAGAACGGGGTGCTCCTGGGCGCCCGCAAGGTCGCCGAGCGCATCCTGGCCGACCGGGACGAGCTCCAGATCGGCAATACGCTCATCCGATTCGAGGACCCCGCGGCCGCGCACGTCGACGCCCTGGAGTCGGTGGAGGACGAGGCGGTGGAGCCGCCGAGCTGGGAGGAGGTCGCGCCGCCGGCCGCGGACGCGCCCGAGGCGGCGGCCGATGGGTCGTCCCCGGAGGACCCTCAGCGGGAAGAGCCGTTCGCGGAGGATCTGGCCCCGGGGAACACGGAGCCGGCGCCCATCCCGGCGCAGCGCGCTCGAAAGCGCGCCGTCAGCGCGGCGGACATGGTCATCTACGTGCTCGCCTCCGTGGTCTTCGCGATCAGCGTGATGGGGTTGTTCTGGCTGCTGCAGTCCGGTTGAAGGCCCAGTTGACGCGTGATACTCGCAGCCCATTGAAGAGGGGGGCGGCGAGCGGCGTCGTATCCCCGCAGCCGCGCTCACGCGGCCGAGGAAGTCCATGACTCGCACCTTTCTTCTCCGACGCGCGCTTCGGAGCGCGCTCCTCCCCGTCTCGCTGACGGCGCTCTACGCGCTCTCGACCCTCGGCTCGGCCGCCTGCTCCTCACCGCGGCGACGCTGGCAGCCCGGGCAAGGTGGCGCGCAGCAGACCACGACCACCGGCGGCGGTCAGGCGGTCGCCACCACGGGCGTCGTCGCGAGCGGCAGCCCGCGCGAGCAGCTCGACCAGCTCGACGGCGTGCTGCGGCAGCAGGGGTACGCCCCCACCGGGCCCGCCGTGCATGGCAACTTGCAGACCAACGGGCTGATCGCGTACGCCGTCGATGCGGAGCCGAACGCCTGCTACACGCTGACCGTCATCGGCGAGGGGCAGGGTCAGAACATCGACATGATCGTGCTCGACCCCTACGGGCGCCCCGCCGCGCACAACGTGCGACCGGACAACCACCCGTGGGTGAGCTTCTGCGCGAACGCCGCCGGTCGCTTCATCGCGCGCGTGCAGATGGCGTCGGGATCGGGCGGCTACTTCTTCGCGCCGTACGCGGGGCCGGCCAACCGGCGCATGGAGCTGTCGGCGTTCTTCGGAGAGCGCGCCGAGAGCGGCCCGCAGATGGCGCAGATGGACGCGCAGACCCAGCAGCGCCTGCAGGGGCTCGACCAGCAGATGCAACAGAACGGCTTCAGCCGGGTGGGTGAGCCCGCGGGCCTCGTGCTCCAGAACCAGGACCCGCGCGACTTCCAGCTCAACCTGCAGCAGGGCACCTGCTACGCCTTCGCCAGCCTCGGCGGGCCGGGCGCGGTCGACACCGACGTGTTCCTCAACGACGCGTCCGGCAACCGCCTCCAGGCCGACACGCGCCGCGACCGCGACGCGGTCATTCAGTACTGCGCGCCGGCGACGGGGAGCTACTCGCTGCAGGTCCGCATGTACCAGGGGCAGGGCCCGCTCTTCACCGTCGGCTACGTGCAGGGCCAGCAGCAGCAGACGGCGCAGGTCATGGAGTCGACCTCCACCGCGGGCGCGAGCCTGCAAGAGAACTTCGCGCTCCTCGACGCGGACATGCGCGCGCGCGGCTACGAGAGCTACGGACAGCAGAGCACGGGCGAGCTCTCGGAGGGCGGCGACCGGAGCTTCGAGATCCAGCTCGAGGGCGGCCGCTGCTACGCCATTCTCGCGGTCGGCGACGCGGCGGTGCGGGACATGGACCTGCGCCTGCTCGACGGCTCGGGTCGCGAGGTGGACCGCGACACCGCGGCCGACTCCCGCCCCACCGTGCGGGTCTGCCCCGAGTCGAGCGGCCTGTACTACATGCAGGTCGTCATGGCGGGCGGGGCCGGGCAGTACGTCTACGCGCCCTACCGCTGGCCGCGGGGCACGCGCGGGCCGTTCGGGCTCGAGGGCGTGGAGTGGGTGCGCCTCAGCGAGGTCACCGCGCTGCTCGGCGTCGAGGGCTACGCGCCGGACGCCGGCTTCACGCCGGGCAACGGCCGCCTCCGGAGCCAGGGTCAGAGCGCGCAGCACAACGTCGATCTGGCCGCGGGCCAGTGCTACGCGGTCGTCGTCGTCGGCGGCCAGGGCGTCAACGACCTCGACGTCGCGGTCTCGCAGGGGAACACGGAGCTCGCGAGCGACTACGGCAGCGCCAACGCCTTCCCCTCCGTGCGCCACTGCGCGCAGCGGGACGGACGCCACACCATCCGCATCACCGCGGCGAGCGGCGCGGGGGACTACCACTACCAGATCTTCAGCCGCTCCGACGACTGAGCCCCCGTCCGCCCGCTCCGTCAGTCCAGGCGGTCGGAGCGGTCGTGGCCCTGGGCGTGACCGAGGTTGCGCGTGCCGTGGTCGCCGTCGGGGCAACAGTCCCAGCACCCGATGTCGACGCAGAGCCCCGTCGACAGGCAACACACCTCGTCGGCCCCGCAGCGCTCTTCGCAGCCGTCGTGGCAGTCGAAGCGCTCCGGCGTGACGCCGATCGGCTCGGGGTCGGGGAGCGCGATGCGGGGGGTGCCCGCGTCGCGGCTCGGTAGGCTGGCGTCTCCGACCTCGAACCCGCGGCGATCGAGCTGATCGTCCCTCGGCGGTTGCACGCCGAGCTCGCAGCCCGCCGCGCACGTCAGGGTCATGCTCACCAGGGCCAGGGCCCAGAGCGCCGTGTTCCGCATCGTACCTCCGCTGGGCCTGGCTCATTGCAAGAGCGCCGCCAGTCACGACGACAGGCCGAGCGTGCGTCGCATCTCGGTGTTTTGCCCCGCCGTGGCCATGCGCCTCGCACGATCTGCGTCAGCGCGATGACGATCGGACAGACGCGCCGCGGCCGGCGCGGGCTCAGCCGCCGGCGCGGCCGGGGAGGCGGATCTCGAAGACCGTGCCGCCGCCCTCGTTCTCGCGGACGGCGATGGTGCCGCCGTGCTGCTGGACGATGTTGCGCACGATGGAGAGGCCGAGCCCCGTGCCCTTGCCCTCCCCCTTGGTGCTGAAGAACGGCTCGAAGATCTTCTCGCGCTGCGGCGCGGGGATGCCGCAGCCGTTGTCCCCGATCGTGACGCGGAGGTGGTCGTCGTCGTCGACGTGCGTCCCGAGGATGATGCGACCGCCCTCGACGGGCAGCGCGTGACAGGCGTTCGTGATCAGGTTGATGAAGACCTGGTGGAGCTGCCCCTTGACCGCGTAGACGCTGCCGTCCTCGTCGCCGTAGCGCTTGTCGATGTCGGCGCTGACCTCTCCCACGACGTGCTCGCAGAAGAGCAGCGACTGCTCGAGGATGTCGCGGATGCGCACGAACGCGGGCTCCTCCGTGGAGGGGCGCGCGTAGGTGACCAGATCGCGGGTGAACTTGAGGATCCGGTCGGCGCTCTCGACGATGCGCCGCAGCTTCTCGAGGTCGGCCGACTCGTAGCCGGCGCGCTCGCCCTTCCGGAGCAGGTACTCGCCGTAGACCGAGATGCTCGTCAGCGGGTTGTTCAGCTCGTGCACCACGCCCGCCGCGAGCTGGCCCAGCGTCGCGAGCTTCTCGGCCTGGATGATCTGCTCCTCGAGCTCCCGCAGCTCCGTCAGGTCGCGCCCGATCGCGATGACGCCCTCGATCTCACCGTCCGCGGCCAGGATGGACGCCGTGTTGATGACGATGCGCGAGTGCCCACCCGTCGCGCGCGGGATGCGGACCTCGAAGTTGCTCGTCGGCTCACCCCGGAGCGCGCGGATGAACACGGGCAGGATCCGTCCGCGCTCGGTCTCCGGGAGGAGCTGCAAGAAGTCGCGCCCGAGGAGCTCCTCGCGGCTCGCGTTGCTGAGGGCGAGGAACGCGCGGTTGACGACCCGGAGCTCCCGATCCTTGCCGATGACGACGATCGGCGCGTTGGCGTGGTCGAGGAGCTTGCCGAGATTGTCCCGCAGGTAGTTCGACTCGCGGAGCAGGCGCGCGTTGCGCAGGCTCGCGCCGAGCTGCACGGCGAGAGGGACGATGAGCGATCGATCGAAGCGCGGCTCGGTGAGATCGGGCTCGTACTCGACGCTGAGCACGCCCGCGAACGTCCCGCCCGTGATGAGCGGGATGTCGAAGCCCGCGCCCGGCTGCTCGAATACGGAGTGGTATCGCTCGGAGATGCCGTCGATGTTCCCCTCGAGGTCGCGCGGCGACAGCTCGTGCCGCTCTATCGCCGCCTCGCTGAGCATCAGCCGGTCGCGCTCCGATTCGTCGAGCTTCCCCGTCGCGTACACCAGCGCGAGCTCCGGGTCCTCGGGCGCGAGCAGCCGCACCGCGAAGCGGCGACGGGGGAAGAGCCCGCGCAGGGCCTCCACGTAGCCGTGCACGATGGCCTCGTCCTGCATCTCGACGCTCACCGTGCGGTTGAGCTCGAGCACGTTGAAGAGCATCTCGTCCGACGCGGGCGGCTCGAGCCGTCCTCGCACCGCGAGCGCGGCCCGCTTCGCCGCCATCACCTCGAAGCGCTCGCGCTTGCCCGTCTCGCTCCCCGGCCCGACGGAGGGCCGCGGCGTGACGTGGCTGCGCCGGCCGACGAACATCTCCGCCGTCTGCTCGGGATCGGTGTGGGTGATCCCGGAGCGGTCGGGCGCGTCACCCTCCGCCTCGCTCGCGGAGCCCTTGTTCGCCGAGCCCTCGCTCACGGCGGGCCTCCCTCGGCGTCGTCCGTCGCCTTGTCGAGGTCGAGGATCTTCTGCGCCCCGACGTAGCTCTTGGTCTCGTAGCGCGTGATCTTCCCGATCTTCCGCACGATGTCGGCCATGCGCTCGGCCTCGCGCACGATGACCTCGGCCGCGTGATGCTCCGGTGAGCCCGAGGAGAGCTTGCGCTGGAGCAGCTCCCCGTAGCCGATGACGCTGGTCAGCGGCTGGTTCAGCTCGTGCGCCGCCGTGCCCGCGAGCTCCGCGATCAGCGCCTGCTTCTCGGTCACCGCGAGCTTCTGCTGCGCCTGCGCGAGCCGCTCCTCCACCCGCAGCTTCTCGCGCAGGTCCGTGAAGATCCCGACCGTCGCGGAGGGCTTGCCCTGCTCGTCGTAGATCATCGCCGCGCTCAGCATGATCGGCAGCAGCGAGCCGTTCTTGTCGATCGCGTCGAAGCGGATGCTCTCGAGCCGCCCCTCGCCGCCGTGCCCGGGCGAGCGGAGCATACGCATGACCTCGAGGGCCTTCCCCTCCGGGTAGAGGTTGGTGACGTGCAGCTGGTTCAAGACCTCCTCCGCGCGGTGCCCATAGATGCGCTCTGCGCCCTTGTTGAAGAGCAAGATGTTGCCCTTCATGTCGGCCGCGATGATCGCGTCGACCGACGCGTTGATCAGCGACTCGAGGAACTCCTTGGTCCGCAGCAGCTCCGCCGCCGTCTCCCGATCGTTGGTGACGTCGCGGAAGGAGACGAGGATCGCGCCCTCGCTCTCCAGCAGGGCCGAGAACGAGCAGCTGACGATGCGCACGTCGCCGTCGGGGCGCCGCATCCGCAGGTCCACGCCCCGCGGGAAGTCGCCCTCTCGGACGCGCCGCCAGATGTCGAGCAGGGGCTTGTGGTCGGCCGGATCGATGAGCTTCCGGAGGTACTGCCCGCGCACCTCCTCTTCGCCGACGCCCGCGATCTCGTAGGCGCGCGGGTTGGCGAAGAGCATCTTCCCGTCCGGGTCCACCGCGGCGAGCCCGTCCGCGGCCGAGGTGAAGAGGTTCGCGTAGCGCTTGAGCGCGCGGAGCCGACGCTCGGCCTCGAAGCGCGCGAAGTTCACCTTCTGCGTCTGGTCCCGGAGCGACTGCATGACGCGCGCGTTCCGGAGCGCGATGGCCGTCGCGTTGGCCACGCTGCGGCAGAAGGCGATCTCCCGCGGCGAGAGCGTTCCCCGACGCGCCGAGCGCAGGAAGAGCACGCCCATCGACTGGTCCTGCCAGACGATCGGGAGCAGGCTCAGCGCGCCCACCTGATCGGCCGGCACCGTCTCCCGCACGCCGTCGAGCACGGGGTGGGTGGTCGTGTCGGCGATGGTCAGCGGCTGACGCGTCCGGAGCACCTGCTGGATCTCGGGGTACTTCTCGAGGTCGATCTGCAGGTTCGCGATCGCGCGGTCGTCGCTCGTCGCCACGACGAAGCCGATCTCGGGCTGGTCGCCGTCGGGGCTGAGCACGATGCTCGCGCGGTCGACGTTCATCACCTCGGCGAGGCGGCGCACCACCGTGTGGAGGATCTCGGAGAAGTCGAGGGACGAGGCGAGCGCCTGCGTCAGCTCGAGCATCGCCTGGGTGTCGCGCTCCTTCTGGGCCAGCCGGTCGAGGTAGTCCCGGTTGCGCATCAGGCCGCGCAGCCGCCCGAGCAGTTCCACCGTCGGGGCGTCGAGCGCCACGAAGTCGTCGGCGCCCGCGGTGTAGGCCTCGGTCACCGCCGTCTCGTTCGCTACGCCGCGCACGACCACGTTCGGCTGCATTCCGTCCCGCGTCCGGACGATGCGGAGCACCTCGAGCGCGAGCGGCTGGCGGACGATGACCCCGCTGACCTCGTCCTCTTCGGCCTCCAGGCGGCACACGACCTCGTCCGCGCTCGCCGCCGGGGCGGTCTTGAAGCCAGCGCGATGCAGCTCCTCGCGGAGACCTTCGCGAGCGTCCGCATCGGAGTCCACCACGAGCAGCGTTCGAGGCCGCTCGGGCAGGTGTGTCTGTCGGGGGGGCACCCGAGCAACAATGTAGCAGATTTCCGAAGTCCAGCCCCGCGCCCCTCCGCTGGCTGGCCGTGGGGGGGGCGCGCCACTATCATCGCGGCCCCGCATGTTGGCCCGATCGTCGTCACTCTGGCTCCCGCTGCTGCTCGCCCTCGCGCCAGCGCTGGCGGCGGCCCAGGAGGACGGCGAGGACGGCGGCGCACTCGAGGAGGACGCGCCCCCAGGCATCCCCCCTGCGGCCGAGCTCGAGTCGCCGCAGCTGCGGGTCGCCGTCCTGCTCCTCCCCACCGGCGAGGTCGACGAGACCGCGGCCGAGGGGCTCGGGGAGCTGCTCATCGGCGCGGTGGCCTCTCGCGGGGGCGTCCGCATCGTCGGCCGCGAGGAGTTCCAGGCCCAGCTCGGCCAGGGCGACGCGGGCACCCTCGAGTGCGTCTCGTCGATGACCTGCCTCGGCCGCGTGGGCGTACAGCTCGGGGTCCGGGAGGTCATCGCGGGCACGCTCGCGCACCGCGGGGACGAGTGGATCTTCAACATCAACCGCGTCGACGTGCGCGAGGGCGCGCTGATGGGCCGGGTGTTCCGGGAGGTGCGCGGGGACCTGGGCGCGGTCGCCGACGCGCTCGGCGCCGCCGTGCCGGAGCTCTACGAGCCGCCCCGGAGCCCGGGCGTGCTGGTGTTCGCGGGCGCGCCCGCCGGGGCCGAGGTCACGCTCGACGGGGTCCTCGTGGGCCGGCTCTCGAGTGAGCCGCTGCGCCGGGAGGACGTCGAGCCCGGCCGCCACGAGATCCGGGTGGAGGCGCCCGGCCACGCCCCCTGGTCGCGCGTGATCCAGCTCTCTTCGGGGGCCGAGGTCCACCTCGAGCCCACGCTGGCCGCGCTGTCCGCGCCGGTCGAGCGGGTCGAGGAGTCCATCCACCCGCTCTTCTTCGTCGGCGCGGGCGTCTCCGCCGCCGCGCTCGGCGTGGCCATCGCGCTCGGGGTCTCGTCGCAGGACGGCTTCGATCCGCTCGGCGCCGACGCCCGCCAGGAGGGCGAGGTGACTCGCGCGGAGGCGGTCGCGTTCTACGAAGCGCGCGGGCGCGAGGCCACCGGCGCCAACGTGCTCTTCGTCGTCGCGGGCCTCGCGGCGATCACCGGCGTGGTCGCCCTCTTCTTCCCCGTGCGGGTGGTCCTGACCGACGGCGAGGCGGGCGCGTCCCTGCAGCTCGCGCCGGGCGGCCTCGAGGGTCGGTTCTGATGGGCCGCGCCTGCCTCGGGCTCCTGCTCTTCCTCTGCACGGGCGCGCTGGGCGGCTGCGTCGTCGACCGCCCCGACGTGATCGACGAGGGCTTCTGGGCGTGCTCGACGGCCGAGGACTGCGGCCCCGACCAGGGCTGCGCGGAGGGCAACGTCTACAGCCGCGACTTCTGCCGGCCCGCGTGCGACCCGAACGACCCCTCCACCTGCGACGGCGTCTGCACCGTGACCGGGGCCTGCCTCGAGCGCTGCACCATCGGCGCGGACGGAAGCCCCGTCGGCTGCGCGAGCGAGGACTTCACGTGCGTGCGCATCGACGCCATCCGCGACGAGGGGGTCTGCTTCCCGGTCGAGGGCTGCAGCCGGACCGCGGACTGCGCGAGCGACGGCGAGGTCCCGCAGGTGTGCCTGAACGAGGCCCTGGGCCTCCCGGCGATGACGGTCGGCGCCGACCTGAGCTTCGACAACCTCTATTGCAGCGCCAGGCCCGACGGCGAGGGCCGCTGCCCCGCGGGGTACCTGAGCTTCCGCTTCGCGAACCCGGACGGCTCGACCACCGCGGTCTGCTATCCGCAGTGCGAGGTCGACGTCGACGGCCCCTTCTGTCCGCCGAGCACCACCTGCTTCCGCGGCTTCGGCGAGCTGCTCGGGATCGGAGAGACCCCCTGCTTCCCGGGCATCTACGGCTTGCCCTGCAAGGACGACACGCAGTGCCTCTTCGGCCGCTGCATGCAGGTGGGGCCCGCCCAGAAGGCGTGCACGGAGACCTGCGAGTGGGCCGACGAGAACATGGGCGGCTGCGAGTCGCTCGCGCGCTTCGCCGAGGGCACCGGCGCGGCGGTGCGGATCGCCTGTGAAGACGTCAACGGCACGGCCACCTGCGTCCCGCGCTACGACCTGTTCTCGCTCTGCGACCAGCAGCTCGACTGCGTGGGCGAGGACAGCATCTGCACCTTCCTCTCGCTGGGCGGGCTCGACGCGCACCTCTGCCTCCGCGCCTGCCTGACGGCCGAGGACTGCGCGGACGGAACCGGCGGCACGACCGCCGACTATCGCTGCGTCGCCGCCACCCCGGGCGAGGCCGGGCTCTGCGTCCGCCGCCGGCCGAACGGGGCGCGCTGCGGTGACGACCGGGACTGCCGCGAGGGCGCGTGCTGCGATCTCGGCGACGGCGTCCGCGCGTGCCTGCGCTCGTGCCCGTGAGCAAGTGCCCGTGAGCGAGCGGCCCATGGCCGGCCGGCCGGGACTCTGATACGAAGCCGGCGTGGAGCGCGACGCGCCGATCGGTGTCTTCGACAGCGGCCTCGGGGGCCTGACGGTGGCGCGCGCCATCGCGGAGCGCCTCCCGAGCGAGCGGCTCGTCTACCTGGGCGACACCGCGCGCGTGCCCTATGGAACGCGCAGCCCGCACACCGTCTTGCGCTACGCCCGCAGCTGCGCCAAGCACCTGATGGCCCACGACATCAAGCTCCTCGTGGTCGCGTGCAACACCGTCAGCGCGGTCGCCCTCCCGATGCTGCGCGTGGAGCTCGACGTGCCCGTCGTCGGCGTCATCGGGCCCGGCGCGCGGGCCGGCGCCGCGGCGAGCCGCGCGCACAAGATCGGCGTCATCGCGACCGCGGGCACCGTCCGGAGCGGCGCCTACCCGCGCGCCGTCGCGGCGGTGAGCACCCGCGCCGAGGTCATCCAGCGCCCCGCCCCGCTCCTCGTCCCGCTCGTCGAGGAGGGCTGGCTCGACGGAGACGTGCCCCGCCTCGTCGTGCGCCGCTACCTCGAGCCGCTGGTCGCCGAGGGCATCGACGCGCTGGTCCTCGGCTGCACCCACTACCCGCTCCTCGCGCACCTGATCCGGGAGGAGGCCGAGGGACTCGCGCTGCGACCGATCGCCGTGGTCGACAGCGCCGAGGCCACGGCCGAGGAGCTGGCCGCGCTGCTCGACGAGCGCGGCCTCGCTCGTGAGGCGCCCGCGGGCGCGCTCGACCTCATGGTCACGGACCTGCCCGAGCAGTTCGCGTCGGTGGCCTCGCGTTTCCTCGGCCGCGCCGTGGCCGAGGACGCGGTCACGCAGGTCGATCTCTGAGCCCGCGCTCGCCGCGCCCCCGATGCGGTGCCATCTTTGGCGCCGACATGACACGCGCAGCCTCTGGCCCCTCCGCCCTCGCCCTGGTCCTCACGCTCGCCTGCGGCGGCGAAGCGCCCGTCACGCCGAGCGACGCCGAGGCGATGACCCCGGACGCCGGCGCCACGCCGCCCGCGCCCGACGCCGCGACCCCGCCCGGCATGTGCGGGCCGGACGAGCGGACCGCGCGGCTCGTCTACTACGGCACGGCCACGCCCACCGAGATCCCGCTCACCGCGGGCCAGACCTACGCCGTCGTGTCCTTCGGCGGCTGCTCGGGCGCGTTCATCACCGACGAGTGGATCCTGACCGCCGCGCACTGCCGGGTCCGCCCCGGCCGCACCGTCTGCGCCGGGGTCCGGCCCGACGATCCGGACGTCTGCTGGAACGTGGTCCAGGCCGAGACCCACCCCTCGGTCGACCTGGCCCTCGCGCGGGTCGACGCGCCCGCCTCGTCGCGCTTCCCCGAGCTGTCGCCGGTCGCGATCCTCACCGAGCGCATGGACGACTCGTGGATCGGGCGCGTGGCGGAGGCCTCGGGCTACGGGACGCAGGAGGACGGCTCGAGCGGCGAGCGCGAGTTCACGGCGGAGCCGATCGTCGGCTTCGAGCGCGGCGAGTTCGTCGCCATCGACGGCATGGGTGAGCGCGGCGTCTGCTTCGGCGACTCGGGCGGCCCGCTGTTCGTGCTCGGCGGCGACTCCACGATCCGCATCGCGGGGGACCTGAGCTTCGGTGACCCCAGCTGCGTCGGCGTCGACCGCTACACCCGCACCGACCTGGTCGTCGACTGGATCGAGTCGTTCACCGGCCCGACCGTCGTCGAGGGCGGGAGCTGCGGCCGCATCACGCCCGAGGGCGACTGCATGGGCTCCACCGCCGTCTGGTGCGACGGCGACGCGCTCGCCTCCGCGCGCTGCGAGGGCGCCGAGACCTGCGGCTGGGACGAAGCGGCGGGCGGCTACCGCTGCGTCGGGTCCGACCCCTGCGGCGGCGTGAGCGCGGCGGGCGAGTGCCGAGACAACGTGGCCGTGTGGTGCGAGCGCGGCGAGGTGCGTCGCCGCGACTGCACGCCGTGCGACGAGGTCTGCGGGACCGTCGACGAGGTCGGCGGCGCCTACTGCCAGTCCGACCCCTGCGCGGGCGTCGACTACCTCGGCGAGTGCCGCGGCGACGTGGCGGTGTGGTGTCAGGACGGGTCGATCGAGACGCGAGACTGCGCGCGGCAGGGGCTGCGCTGCGACTATGTCAACGACCGTATCGGTTACTTCTGCACTAGATAACTAGCTGGAGGGCCTGAACGCAGGCCCTCCCCCCCAAGGGGCAAGCCCCCCAGGGGGCCCCCCCCCCCCCGCGCGGGGCTCTGCGAGTGAGCGAGCGGAGCGCGCGAGCCGGGGTAGTGCAGATGGGTCGTGCACCGCGCGGACGACAGCGAGGCGTGCTGACTCCATCGCGCGAGGGCGCCCACCTCTCGCGAAGCGAGAGCGCGACCCGCAGGGGCCCCAGCGCCCCGTCGCTGGGGTCGGCGACCGAGCGCGCGGAGCGCGCGAATCGCCGTAGTCGGGAGGGGGGCCCCATTGGCGCTTTGCCCAATGGGGGGAGGGCCTGCGTTCAGGCCCTCCAGGCAAACAAGGCGGCCAGCTCTCGCGAAGCGAGAGCGCGAGCCGCAGGGGCCCCAGCGCCCCGCGCTGGGGTCGGCGTGTGAGCGCGCGGAGCGCGCGAGCCGGGGTAGTGCAGATGGGTCCTGCACCGAGCGGGCGACAGCGAGGCGTGCTGACTCCATCGCGCGAGGGCGGCCAGCTCTCGCGAAGCGAGAGCGCGAGCCGCAGGGGCCCCAGCGCCCCGTCGCTGGGGTCGGCGACCGAGCGCGCGTAGCGCGCGAATCGCCGTAGTCGGGAGGGGGGCCCCATTGGCGCTTTGCCCAATGGGGGGAGGGCCTGCGTTCAGGCCCTCCGAGCAGAACAGGCGGC